>JAEYTN010000339.1 GCA_023433985.1 Pseudomonadota bacterium
CCGTGTATCTGCGGCGTCCGCCGGTGGCGGCCACAGCCTTGATGATGTTGGCACTCGGCTTGAGCCAAGTGTGCGGTGAACAGGCGGTGGTACCTGCCCCTGCTGCGGAGCCTGCGAGCGCGGCGGAGTCGATGGCGCAGGCCGGCTCGGTGCTGTACGCCGACCCAACCTACCCCGCCAAGCTCTACGGCGACCTGGTGCTGCCGCAGCTGCAGGGCCTCGACGGCGCGTTCTGCACCTACATGCTGTTCTCGCCCGCGGCTGGCCTTAAGGCTCGCGCCGGCTTCGAGAACTCGCCGGGCCAGCTCGACGGTGGCTATTTCGCAGCCTTCGCCGCGCGCGGCGACGACGGCAAGGTGACGCTCAGCCCCGAGCAGATCAACTCCGCCACCGGCGACTATGCGTGGTCGGAGGTGCCGTTCGCGCAGAACGGCCCCAACATCTCGATCATCCCCACCGAGGGCATGGTCTACACGACCTTCCACGACGTGATCCGCGATGGCACGGGCAAGGTGGTCGGCATTTCCGGCGTGGCGTTCGACGCCGCTTCGCTCAACACGCTGATCGGCGGCGCCGCCCCGATGGGCACCGGCTTCATGAGCGTGATGGCCGAGGACGGCACCTTCATCGTCAACGCCGACACCAAGTTGGTGGGCACGGTCGCGGCCGAGCCGTGGGCGGTCAACGTGCGCAGCAAACTCGCCGACACCGACGTCTACCAGTACCAGGACATGGTGAACGGCGAGACCTGGGAGGTGACGGCGCAGCGGTTCGCGGTCGTCGGCTCCGACCAGCCGTGGACCATCGTCGTTGCGGTACCGCAGTCGACGCTGCTCGCCGATGCCTTCGCGCAGATGCGCAACATGCTGATCGGCGGCGGCGTGGTGCTGGCCCTCGGGCTCCTCGCCTTCTGGTTCCTCGGCGGCTACATCGCCGGCCCGGTGAGCCGGGTGACGGCCGTGATGCGCCGCATCGCCGGCAACGAGTACGACCTCGAGGTGCCCTATGCCGGGCGCCGCGACGAGATCGGCGACATGGCGAACGCGCTCGAGGTGTTCCGCGAGAACGGCATGAAGGTGGCGCAGATGACCGAGGCGGAAGCCGCACGCATCATCGCCGACCAGCAGGCCCGCACGCAGATGATGGGCCAGTTGCAGACGGCCTTCGGCAAGGTGGTCGATGCCGCCGTGGCCGGCGACTTCTCGCGCCGCGTCGATGTCGAGTTCCCCGATGCCGAGCTCAACAGCCTCGCCGCGTCGGTGAACAACCTGGTCGAAACCGTCGATGCCGGGCTCTCGGAGACCTCGCGCGTGCTCGGCTCGCTGGCCGAGGCCAACCTTACCGAGCGGGTCACCGGCACCTATTCGGGCGCCTTCGACCAGCTCAAGACCGACACCAACGCGGTAGCCGACAAGCTGGCCGAGATCGTCGGGCAGCTGCGCCAGACCTCGCGGGCGCTGAAGCAGGCGACGGGCGAGATCCTGTCGGGCACCAACGACCTCAGCGAGCGCACTACCAAGCAGGCCGCGACGATCGAGGAGACCTCGGCGGCGATGGACCAGCTGGCCACCACCGTGGTGCAGAACGCCGAGCGGGCCAACGAGGCCAGCAAGGTCGCCGGCACCGTGACCCGCACCGCCGAAGAAGGCGGCGAGGTGATGAGCCGGGCCAACGAGGCGATGGTCGCCATCGAGGCGAGCTCGGGCAAGATCAGCAACATCATCGGCATGATCGACGACATCGCCTTCCAGACCAACCTGCTCGCGCTCAACGCCTCCGTCGAAGCGGCTCGCGCCGGCGAGGCCGGCAAGGGCTTCGCCGTGGTGGCCGTGGAAGTGCGCCGGCTGGCCCAGTCGGCCGCGGAAGCCTCGGCTGAGGTGAAGGTGCTGATCGAACAGTCGGCCGGCGAAGTGAAGGGCGGCTCGCGCCTCGTCGCCGAGGCGGCGGGCAAGCTCGATGCCATGCTGAGCGCCGCACGCAGCTCGAGCGAGTTGATGGACGGCATCGCCAAGGAAAGCCGCGAACAGGCCGCGGCCATCGATCAGGTGAACGTCGCGGTGCGCCAGCTCGACGAGATGACGCAGCACAATGCCGCGCTGGTCGAGGAGACCAACGCCGCCATCGAGCAGACCGAGGCGCAGGCGAGCGAGCTCGACGGGATCGTCTCGATCTTCACGCTCGACAATGCCGAACGCCGCACCGCGGCGCCAAAGGTTGCGGCTCCGGCCGTGCCCGTCGGCAAGCCGGGCGGCGTGCGGGCGCTGCAGCAGCGGGTCAGCTCCGCCGCCAAGGCCTACCTGACGCGCGGCAACGCGGCGGTGGATACCGACACGGACTGGGCCGAGTTCTAGCCCCGTCTCCACTTCGCCCCTCGAGGTGAGGGCGCTCGCGCCGGCGCGGTGCGAGCGCCCTGCGCTGCCCGATCAGCCGTCCGCTGGAGGCTGCTTGCGCGCGGACGCGCCGCCGGGGACATCCAGCCCCTCGGCGCGATCGCGGTAGAGGGCGGCGCGGCCCAGCAGCATCAGGGTCACCGGCGTGGTCACCAGCACAAAGACCAGGATCAGCAGCTCGTGCAGGACCGGCCGCGCCTCGCTCAGCGAGAAGAACAGCATCGAGCCCAACAGGGTGAAGCCGGCGCCGAAGCTGGTGCCCAGCGTCGGTGCGTGGATGCGCTGGTAGAAGCTGCGGAAGCGGACGAGACCCACCGTGCCCGCCAGCGTGATGGCGGCGCCGCCGAGCAGGCAGATGGCGACCAGTACCGCCGCCCAGACCGGGAGTTCCTCGGCGCCGCTCATTCGATCACCTCGCCGCGCATCAGGAACTTGGCCAGCGCCGCCGTGGCAACGAAGCTGAGGAGCCCGATCACCAGCGCCGCCTCGAAATAGATGGTGCGGCCGGAGCTGACCCCGAAGGTTACCAGCAGCAGCATGGCGCTCAGGTAGAGGCTGTCGAGGGCGAGCACCCGGTCCTGCGCGCGCGGGCCCCTGGTGAGGCGCCAGCAGGCCGCGCATATGGCGAGCCCGAGCATGAGCTGGGACAGCAGCACGGCCCAGCCGAGGATCGCGGCACTCATTGGAATATCTCCAGCAGCAGCGCTTCGTAGTTGCGCTTGATGGTCTCGACCCAGGCAATGTCGTCCTCGGTATCGAGCACGTGCACCAGCACCGTGTGCGAGCGGGCGTTGTAGTCGATCCAGGCGCTGCCCGGCGTCGCCGTGATGATGCAGGCGAGCACGGCGAGCGCGTTGGGTTCGCGCAGCTCGAGCGGGATGGTGACGAACACCGACTTGGGTTCGCGGCGCGTCACCGCCAGCTGCAAGACGGCGAGGTTCGAGCGGAAGATGTCGGCCAGCACGAGGCCGAATAGCTTCAGCACCAGTCCCGGCTTGCGGATGTCCGGTCGTCGCAGCCCAAACGTGGCGATGGCCCAGCAGCAGAAGCTCGCAACGAGCGCCCCGAGCAGCAGCTGGCCGGGAGCCAGGCTGCGGCTGAGCAGCAGCCACATGGCGAACAAGCCCAGCCAGAGCAGCGGGTAGGCGAAGATGCGGGTCATGGTGCTGCTCCTCCCATTACCGCATCGACATAGGCGGAGGGTGCATAGAGCGTCTCCGCCAGAGTCTGCATGAAGGCCATGGCCGGCCCGGCCAGCACCGTCAGCGTCAGGCAGAGGCCGAGCAGCAGGGCGATGGGCGCCAGCTCGACCACCCGGACGCGTGGCACGGCGTCGTCGGTGGGGGCCCAGAAATGGTTGATGCCGCTGCGCAGCATGGCGATCATGGTCGCCAGCCCCGACAGGATCAGCAGCGCCACCAGCCACCAGGTGATGCCGGGAATGGCGCCGTCGGGGCCGTTGCCGACGCCGAACGCCGCCGAAATCATCACGAACTTGGCGAGGAAGCCGGAGAGCGGCGGCATGCCGGCGAGCAGAATGGCGCAGCACGCGAAGCTGATGCCGAGCACCGCCATGGTGGCGGGCACGGCGACGCCGACCTCCTGCTCGTGCTCGGGCTCCTCCTCGTCGCCGAAGGCTTCGAGGGTGACCGCCAGGATGTCGGCTCCGGCGGCGCGGCCCCGCTCCACCAGTTCGGTGAGCAGGAACAGGCACGAGAGGGCGAGGGTGGAGGTGACGAGGTAGTACACCACTCCGGCCGTCACGCCGGCATCGCCATAGCCGAGCATGGCGAGGGTGGTGCCGGAGGAGAGCAGGACCGCAAAGCTCACCATGCGCGGCAGTTCCTGGGACGACAGCACGCCCACCATGCCGAAGAACATGGTGGCCATGCCGCCATAAAAGAGGAAGTCGAAGCCGAACCCTTCCGAGCCGCTGCCCTCGCCCAGGAAGACCGACAGCCGCAGCAGCACGTAGACGCCGACCTTGCTCATGATGGCGAACATGCCGGCAACGGGCGCGCCGGC
>JAEYTN010000409.1 GCA_023433985.1 Pseudomonadota bacterium
CATGTGATCTGGGTGGCGACGAAGTAGCTGAAATGAGAAAGGGCCCCGCGGGGCCCTTCCAACTTCGCATCGTCGATCCGGCGCTTAGGCCGAGTAGTACATTTCGTACTCGACCGGGTGCGGGGTATGCTCGAACTTGATGACTTCAGTCATCTTGAGCTCGATGTAGCTGTCGATCTGGTCGTCGTCGAAAACGCCGCCGGCCTTCAGGAACTCGCGGTCCTTGTCGAGGGACTCGAGAGCCTCACGCAGCGAGCCGGAGACGGTCGGGATCTGCCGGAGCTCTTCCTTGGGCAGCTCGTACAGGTCCTTGTCCATTGGGTCGCCCGGGTGGATCTTGTTCTTGATGCCGTCGACGCCGGCCATCAGCATGGCTGCGAAGCCGAGGTATGGGTTCGCCAGCGGATCGGGGAAGCGGACCTCGACGCGCTTGGCCTTCGGCGACTGGCCGAAGGGGATACGGCACGAGGCCGAGCGGTTGCGCGCCGAGTAGGCGAGCAGCACGGGGGCTTCGAAGCCGGGCACCAGGCGCTTGTAGCTGTTGGTGGTCGGGTTGGTGAAGGCGTTGATGGCCTTGGCGTGCTTGATGATGCCGCCGATGTAGTAGAGGGCTTCCATCGAGAGGCCCGCATACTGGTCGCCGGCGAAGAGCGGCTTGCCGTCCTTCCAGATCGACTGGTGGCAGTGCATGCCCGAGCCGTTGTCGCCGTAGACCGGCTTGGGCATGAAGGTCACGGTCTTGCCGTAGGCCTGCGCAACCTGCTGGATCACGTACTTGTAGATCTGCACGCTGTCCGCCGACTTGATGATCGACTGGAACTTGATGCCGAGCTCGTGCTGGGCCGAGGCCACTTCGTGGTGGTGCTTCTCGATCGGCACGCCCATCGACGCCATGGCGGCGAGCATCTCACCGCGCATGTCCTGCGCGCTGTCGAGCGGCGGCACCGGGAAGTAGCCCTTCTTGAGGCCGATATGGTGGCCGGTGTTGCCGCTCTCGTACTCGGTGTCGTTGTTGGACGGCAGCTCGGTCGAATCCACCGAGAAGCCCACCTTGTAGGTGGTGTTCGAGTAGCGGACGTCATCGAAGATGAAGAATTCGGGCTCGGGGCCGAAATAGACCGAGTCACCCAGGCCCAGCTCCTTCACGTACGCCTCGGCCTTCTTGGCCGTGGTGCGCGGGTCGCGGCTGTAGGGCTGGTAGGTGAGGGGATCGAGCACGTCGCAGTTGATGGCGAGGGTGGAGGCGCCGAAGAACGGATCGACATAGGCGGAATCCGGATCGGGCATCAGCACCATGTCGGACTCGTTGATCGCCTTCCAGCCGGCGATCGACGAACCGTCGAACATCGTGCCTTCCTCGAACAGATCCTCGTCGACCATGGTGACGTCGAAGGTCACGTGCTGCAGCTTGCCGCGCGGGTCGGTGAAGCGCAGGTCGACATACTTGATGTCCTCATCCTTGAGCTTCTTGAGGATGTCGCTTCCAGTGGTCATTAGGTTCCCCTGTTAAAGTCTGGAGTGGGTATTAGGGCCGGCAAGGCGCGGTGCTAAGGCGCCCTTAAAGCGCGTCGTCGCCGAATTCGCCGGTGCGGATGCGGATGGCCTGTTCGATCGAGTAGACGAAGATCTTGCCGTCGCCGATGCGGCCCGTCTGGGCCGCGGTGCGGATCGCCTCGATCGCCTTTTCGGCGAGATCGTCGGGGCATACCACCTCGACCTTCACCTTGGGCAGGAAATCCACGACATATTCGGCGCCACGATAGAGCTCGGTATGGCCTTTCTGCCGGCCGAACCCCTTGGCCTCGGTAACGGTGATGCCCTGCAGGCCTACTTCCTGCAGCGCCTCCTTCACTTCGTCGAGCTTGAACGGCTTTACGATAGCCTCGATCTTCTTCATTCAGGCCTCCAACTGGGCACCGGTCAGTGCCGCCGTGATGTATGCAGGGGGCGTGCCAGCGGGAGAAAGCGACAAAAACGCATTATGCAGCAGGTGGTTAGTGCTGCACAATGCGGGGTTGATGCTCGCCGTCGTCGACGCATGTGATTAAAGAATGTGCAGGATGGCGCGCAGTTAGGCAAGCCGCGATCGGGAAACTGCTTTGTTGATGAGCAGTGCGCTTGTGGGGACAGCGGGAGGCGGGCACGCAGCGTGGAGGCGGTTGCGTTGCGTGACCGGGCGGCCTCAGTGGGCCGGCTTGATGTTGTGGTTGACCCGGAACAGGTTGTCGGGGTCGTAGGTCCGTTTGACCGCCGCCAGCCTCGCGTAGTTCCCGCCGAAGGTGGCGAGGAGCCGGGCTTCTCCCTCATCGGCCATCATGAAGTTGGGATACGCGCCGGCGAGATTGTGCGGATGGACGCCGTTCCAGTAGCCCGTCGCCCAATCCCTGATCGATTGCCGGTCGGCCGGATCGGGGCTCAAGCCGACAATGACCATGGACCAGAGCGCATCGCGGGTGTTCCAGGCGGTGTCGTTGGGGGCCTTGGCGTGGACGGCGCCGTCGATGGGATAGAGGTGCATTGCCGAGAAGATGTTGGCCTTCCGGGCGTGCGCGATATGGGCCGCAATCGCGGCGTCGGGGAGGGCTTTGACGAAGTCGCCCTTCCAGTACCAGTGCAGCCCCTTGGGGTAGAACGGATCGAACATGGTCTGCAGCGCCGTGTAGGGGATGGGTCCGCACCAGTCGAAGAGCGGCTTGGGCAGTTCGCGCCGCATGGCGTTGACCGCCGCCTCGCCGTTCGCGCCGTTGTGCGCGACGAGCAGCACGCACATGATCTTGTTCCAGTGCTCCTCGGGGAAGGGGGCCGTCGGCGGGATGCCCTGCAGGCCGAGGAAGATGTAGAACTCCCGCGGCGAGTTGAGCTGGAAGTCGCGGTACCAGCGCATGACGGCTTCGGCGTCCTCGATGGCGTAGGCGATCGGCCCGCCATAGAGGATCTTCGCCGGATTGGTGCGGAACAGGAAGCTCGTCACCACGCCGAAATTGCCGCCGCCGCCCCGCAGGGCCCAGAACAGGTCGGCGTTCTCCTTCTCGCTGGCTGTGACGAAGCGGCCATCGGCCAGCACCACGTCGGCCTCCAGCAGGTTGTCGATCGCGAGGCCGTATTGCCGGCTGAGATAGCCGTGGCCGCCGCTCAGCGTCAGCCCGGCGACGCCGGTGGTCGATATGATGCCGAACGGCACCGCCTCGCCGAAGGCGTGGGTGGCGTGGTCCACATCGCCCGTCGTGCAGCCCGGGCCGACCCGCACGGTGTGCGAGGCAGGATCGAAGCGGACGCCCTTCATGCTGGAAAGGTCGATGACCAGGCCATCGTCGACGCTGCCGAGGCCGGGCCCGTTGTGGCCGCCGCCGCGGATGGCGATGGGCAGCTCATTGGCGCGGCCGAAGTTCACGGCGGCGATTACGTCGGCAACATCCGAGCAGCGCGCGATGACCATCGGGCGCTTGTCGATCATCGCGTTGTAGAGGCTGCGGGCTTCGTCGTAGCCGGCATCGTTGGCCCGGATCACCGGTCCGCGCAGTCCGGCCGCGAAGTCACTGAAGTTCGTTTCGTTCATGGCACGTCTCCCTCGAGCATGACTCGTGGAGGCTAAGGCTGCGGCGGGCTGCGGTGGAATGCTCAGGCGTCCGTTTGTCATGCTCGCCCCGTCACGGAGCTGCGGGTTTTCACCTACCGGCGCAAAGCGTATGATGACTGCGAGGACCGTCGGAGCGCACGACGATGGACGTTCTCTCGGATGTGTTGAGCGCCGTACGGCTGACCGGCGCAGTGTTCTTCGACATCGATGCCGGCGATCCCTGGGTAGGGGAGTCGCCAGGGACAGACGAACTTGCGGCTGCGATCATGCCCGGAGCGGAACACGTCATCTCGTTCCACATCGTGCTGGCGGGAAGGTGCTGGGCCAACGTCTCGGACAGCCCGGACCCACCGGTGCGGCTGGGTGCGGGCGACGTGGTGGTGTTTCCGGGCGGCGCGCCGAATGTGCTCAGCTCGTCGCCCGGGGCGCGCGGGCGGCCCAATCCGCTCGAGATGTACTATGTGCCGGTCAACCAGAGCCTGCCGTTCGATATCATCCACGGAGGAGACGGACCGCATCGAACCCGGTTCGTGTGCGGCTTCCTCGGCTGCGACCTGAAGCCGTTCAATCCGCTGCTGGCGGCCCTGCCGCCGATGCTCGCCATTTCGGCTTCGGCCGGAACGTTCGGCATCCCGGAGCTGTTCGCGATGGCCCTGGCGGAGGGCAGGGGCGCCCGGGCGGGCTCGGAGACGGTGCTGGCCAAGCTCAGCGAGCTGATGTTCGTCGAAGTGCTGCGCCGGCACATCGAGGCGCTGCCCGCCGACGCACGGGGTTGGCTGGCGGGACTCAGGGACCCGCAGTTGAGCGAAGTGCTTCGCCTCATCCACAGCCGCCCCGCCGAGCCCTGGACGCTGGATCGGCTGGCTGGTGGCGCCGGGATGTCGCGCTCGGTGCTGGCCGAGCGGTTCGTGGCGAACATGGACGTTTCGCCGATGCAGTATCTGGCGCGTTGGCGGATGCACCTGGCGTCGCGGCGGCTCGAGAATCCGAACGTCAGCATCGGCCAGGCGGCGGCCGAGGTGGGATACGAGTCCGAGGCGGCATTTAGCCGGGCCTTCAAGAAGCAGGTCGGCGTACCGCCCGGCACCTGGCGGCGGCATGGGAGGGAGCGGCGGGCGACGCAGCCGCTCGCGCAGCGGCAGCCGGATGACTGGGGTCGTTGACACTGGGGGTGTTCTGCTCCGCGGAAGCCATCCCCCTTTGACCTTCCCGTCATCTTGCCATATATGCACGCGACCCCGGCCGGCGGGGTGCCTGGCGGGTGTGGCGGAACTGGTAGACGCACTGGATTTAGGTTCCAGCGCCGCAAGGCGTGGAGGTTCGAGCCCTCTCACCCGCACCAGCCACGCGGTGTCCCCGGCCAAACGAGATTTTTGAGACAACGGGAAACCCCAATGCAGGTCACGGAAACCCTCAACGAGGGCCTCAAGCGCAAACTTTCCATGGTCATTCCGGCCGCGGACCTGAGCGAGCGGCTCGATGCGCGGCTCGAGGAGCTGAAAGGCACCGCCAACATCAAGGGCTTCCGCCCCGGCAAGGTGCCGATGGCGCACCTCAAGAAGGTTTTCGGCCGCTCGGCGATGTCCGAAGTGCTGTCCGATGCGATCAATGCCAACGTCTCCAAGGCGCTCGACGATCGCTCGGAGCGCGCGGCGACGCAGCCCAAGGTCGACCTGCCGGAAGACCAGGACGTGATCAACAAGGTGCTGGACGGCTCGGCCGACCTCAACTTCGAGGTCAGCTATGAAGTGCTGCCGCCCGTCGCGCTGATGGACTTCAAGGGCGTGTCGGTCGACAAGCCGGTGGTGGAAATCGCCGAGGAGGAGATCGACGCCGAGGTGAAGCGCGTCTTCGCACAGCAGAAGGGCTACACCGACAAGGGCGACGAGGGCGTGGTCGAGAACGGCGACCGGCTCGGGCTTGCCTTCAAGGGCACGATGAACGGCGAGGCTTTCGCGGGTGGCAGTGCCGACCATGCGCACCTCACGGTGGGCGCGGGCGAGTTCATCCCCGGCTTCGAAGAGCAGCTCGTCGGCATGAAGAAGGGCGAGACGCGCACCATCAAGGTGACGTTCCCCACGGACTACGCGCAGGAAAACCTGGCCGGCAAGGAAGCCGACTTCGAGGTCACCATCCTCCACGTCGATGGCCCGAACGAGGGTGAGCTCAACGACGACTTCGCCAAGCAGCTCGGCCTCGATAATGTCGATGCGCTGCGCGATGCGGTGAAGGACCAGATGCGCGCCGCGCTCGATTCGATGAGCCGGCAGGCGGTGAAGCGCCAGATTCTCGACGCGCTGGACGAGGGCCACAAGTTCGACGTGCCGGAGCAGCTGGTGGAAGCCGAGTTCAACACCATCTGGCAGCGCGTGCAGCACGAGGTGGAGAGCCACGGCCGTTCGTTCGAGGACGAGGGCACGACCGAAGAAGCCGCCCGCGAGCAGTATCGCAAGATCGCCGAGCGCCGCGTGCGCCTCG
>JAEYTN010000470.1 GCA_023433985.1 Pseudomonadota bacterium
CCAAGCGCCAGGTCTTCGGCACCGTCGGCATCGACATGATCGCCGGTCCCTCCGAGGTGCTGGTGATCGCCGACAGCTCCGCCAATCCCGCCTGGGTCGCAGCCGACCTGCTGGCACAGGCCGAGCACGGGGCAGGGGCCCAGTCCATTCTCGTCACCACCGACCCCGCGCTGGCCAAGGCCACCAAGGCCGAAGTCGAGCGCCAGCTCGCTACCCTGCCGCGCGGCCAGATTGCCCGCGAAGGCTGGGAGGAGTTCGGCGCCATCATCACCGTCGCCTCGCTCGCCGAAGCGGTGGAGCTCGCCAACCGCATCGCATCGGAGCACGTCGAGCTCGCCCTCGACGATCCGCAGTCGCTGCTCGGCAGGATCCGCAATGCCGGCGCCATCTTCCTCGGCCATCACACGCCCGAGGCGATCGGCGACTATGTCGGCGGCTCCAACCACGTGCTGCCCACCGCCCGTTCGGCGCGCTATGCTTCGGGCCTCGGCGTGCTCGATTTCATGAAGCGCACCTCGGTGCTCGGTTGTGATCCGTCCTCGCTGGCCGAACTCGCCCCCGCTGCGGTAACCTTGGCGGCGACCGAGGGACTCGATGCCCACGGCCGCTCGGTATCGATAAGGCTCAACCGCTAAGCACCATGGCGCTCACTCCGCGACAGTTCGATCCCCAGACCGATCGCATCGTCGCCGTGACCCTTGACCCCAACACCATCACCTCGGTCGATCCAGACGAGGTGCATGAGTGGCGCATCGCCATCTACGACCTGGTCGAGGAGAACCGGTTCGCCCCCGCCCGCGTGCAGCCGCAGGGGCCCTACGCGCTCCACGTCTCCATCATCGGCAACTACATCGTGCTCGATGTGCGCAACCCGGACACTTATGAGCCGATCGCCGCGCACTACCTGTCGCTGACCCCGTTCCGCCGCCTCATCCGCGACTATTTCCGCATTCGCGACAGCTACTACGACGCCATCAAGACCGGCTCGACCTACCAGATCGAAACCGTCGACATGGCCCGCCGCGGCCTCCACAACGAGGCCGCCGAGCTGCTGCGCACCCGGCTCGACAACAAGCTCGAGATGGATCTCAACACCGCCCGGCGCCTGTTCACGCTCGTCTGCGCCGTGCAGCCCTTCGCCTCCCGCATCGACGAGCGCGAGTCGAACCTGCCCTCGGTACTCTTCGTCTGCTCGATGAACTCGGTTCGTTCCCCCATCGCCGCTGCGCTGGCCCGCCGCTTCTTCCCCGGCCGCCTCATCGTCCGCTCCGCCGGCGTCCGCTCGGGCAAGGCCGACGCGTTCGTCGAGGAGGTCATGGAGGAGATCGGCATCGATATGTCGGTGCACACGCCCCACACCATGGATGAGCTGGTAGCCAGCCACTTCGATCTCGTCATCACCCTTTCGGCCGACGCCCCCGATGCCGTCGAGAAGCGCGGCCTCGAGATGGGCGCCATCGAACATTGGCCCATGCCCGATCCCACCGAGGTCGAGGGCAACCGGGAGTCCGTGCTGAGCGCCTACCGCACCCTGCGCGACACGCTGCAGCAGCGCGTCCGCGAGCGGCTCGAGAAGCTCGTCGCCGTGCCCCCCAAGGGCGCATCGGCCGCCGCGCCGAGCGCCGCCTGAGGGGTTCTGGAACTTCGGGGTGATGAACCCCATATGTTTGTTCACAAAGCAGGGCGCTTCGATTATACGTGGCGCCCTAATTCCAGCCCTGACATTGCAGAGTGCCGCGTTTAGGGCCGTTTCAGGAGAGAGTATGGCTAAGGAAGAAGTGCTCGAGTTTCCGGGCGTTGTCACGGAACTGCTGCCCAACGCGACCTTCCGTGTGAAGCTCGAGAACGAGCACGAGATCATCGCCCACACGGCGGGCCGCATGCGCAAGAACCGCATCCGTGTTCTCGCCGGCGACAAGGTGCTGTGCGAGATGACCCCCTACGATCTGACCAAGGGCCGGATCACCTACCGCTTCCGCTGATAGCGGTACCCTCAAGGGGGAACTAGATGGCCGCCCGTCCCGAGCTCATTCTCGCGTCCGCCTCGCCGCGCCGTCTGGCGCTGCTGAACCAGATCGGCATCGAGCCCGAGCATCTGGTCCCGGCCCATATCGACGAGACGCCCGAAAAGAACGAGCTGCCGCGCAAGCTGGCACAGCGCCTTGCCGACCAGAAGGCGATCACCGCCCAGCACAAGGCCAAGACCACCGGCATCGCCGCCAATGCCTTGGTGCTCGCGGCAGATACCGTCGTTGCGGTCGGCCGTCGCATCCTGCCCAAGGCCGAGACCATGGAAGAGGCGAGCATGTGCCTCCGCCTGCTCTCGGGCCGCTCGCACCGTGTCTTCACCGGCGTCACCGTCATCACCCCGTCGGGCTCGATGCGGAAGCGACTCGTCGAAAGCCGCATCCGCTTCAAGCGGCTGTCCAACCGCGAGATCGAGAGCTACCTGGCGAGCGCCGAATGGCGCGATAAGGCCGGCGGCTACGCCATCCAGGGCATCGCCGGCGCCTTCGTCATCAAGCTGCAGGGCAGCTACTCCGCCGTCGTCGGCCTGCCGCTCAACGAGACGGTTTCGCTGCTCGCCGGCGAGGGCTACCCCGTTCACTTCAACTGGCTCAACCAGTCGCAGCTGTCCGCCGTTTAGGACGGGCGGGCGGCTGCGCCCGCCTCCAGCACCGGAAACGTCCAATGGCCGAAATCATCAAGCTGAAGCCGACCCGGCCATGCCCCATCTGCGGCAAGCCGTCGAGCCAGCAATACCACCCCTTCTGCTCTGCCCGCTGCTCCGACATCGACCTCAACCGCTGGCTCAGCGGCAGCTACGTCATCCCCGCCGAACCGGTAGAGGACGAAGCCGACGACGCACCCCCAAAGCCCGGCCGGCGCGAAGACGACGAAGACTAGCTTCGATCGGGGGCGCAGAGGTGGACAGGGGCCTCCCCCCGCGAAGCGGGGGAGGGGGACCAAGCGAAGCTTGGTGGAGGGGGCTGTCCAAACCCGGCGTGTCGGGCCTCCTGCCGCTTCACGGCATCAACTGCCCCCCATTCACGTCGATGATCTGCCCGGTGATGTACCCGCTCATCGACGCCGCAGCCAGGAACACATACGCGCCGACGCAGTCCTCGGCAGTCCCCAGCCGCCCCATCGGTATCTGGGCCGCTGCGGTATCCTTCACCGTCTGAGGCGTCGTCGCGTGGAACGGCGTGATGATGAACCCCGGCGCCACCACGTTCACCCGGATTC
>JAEYTN010000505.1 GCA_023433985.1 Pseudomonadota bacterium
CTTGGTGCGGATGATCGGCCACAGCGTCTTCCACGGCACGGTGCCGTGGCCGGCATCGGCCCAGCCGCCCTCGTCCTCGGCGGTGCCAGCGGGGGCAAGGTCCTTCACGTGCACGGCGATGATGCGCTGGCCGTTCTGCTCGAGCCACGTGGCCGGATCGGCGCCGCCGCGCACGATCCAGGCGATGTCGGCCTCGCAGGCGACGGCCGGGGCGGCTTCGAGCAGGTAGTCCATGCCGTAGCGGCCGTCATAGGTGACGAACTCGAAATCGTGGTTGTGGTAGCCGAACTCGAGCCCGGCATCCTGGAACGGCTTGCCGATCTTCTGCAGCTGTTCGCCAAACGCCTTCCAGCCATCGGCCGAGGTCGGGCGCTGCTCGGGGGCGAGCCAGGGGCAGACGACGACCTTGATGCCCAGCGTCTCGGCGAGCTTCAGCGTCTTCTGCGTGTCTTCGAGGTCGCCGAGCGAAATATGCGCGGTCGGCATGGTGAGGCCGTTGTCGTCGAGCAGCGCCTTGAGCGCCGCCGGATCGGGATTGGCGTAGAGTGCGCCATAGCCCTCGACCTGGGTGTAGCCCAACGCCGCGACCTTGTTCAGCACGTCGGCGAGCGGGTAGTTGCGGGCGCTGTAGAGCTGGAAGCCGATATCCATAAAATTATCCTCCCGTTACTTCCAGGCGTTGACGGCGGCCAGCGAGCGGCTGGCGAAGCGATCGACGTCGGAAGGGTTGTCGTGCTCCATCACCCAATAGCGGGTGTTGGTGTGCTGCTTGATGGCAGTGGCGAGGCCCTGCCAATCCATGGTGCCGTGGCCGACATCGGCCCAGCCGTCCTCGTTCGCGGCCTCGCCCGCCGGGGCGATGTCCTTGACGTGCACGGCGTTGATGCGGCTGCCGTACTTGCGGATCCAGGCAAGCGGGTCCTGCCCGCCCTTCGCCACCCAGGCGACATCCATCTCCCACTCGTTGTTGGAGGCCGTCTCGAGCAGGATATCCATCGGCAGCTTGCCGTTGGGCAGCGGCTGGAACTCGAAATCGTGGTTGTGCCAGCCGAAGCCGAAACCGCGCTTGCGGAAGGTTTCGCCGAGCTTCGCCAGCGTTTCGCCCAGCTGCACCCATTTGGACTCGGGCTGGTTGAGGCGCTCTTCCTTGGGAATGGCGGGGCAGTAGAGATACTTGATGCCGAGCGTCTCGGCGGTCTTCAGCGCGGTTTCGGTATCGAGCAGCTGCGCGAGCCCGAAATGGCCGGTCGGCATCGTGAGCCCGTGCTGCTTGAGCGAAGCGGCGAGTCCCTCGGCATCGGCGTAGAGGCCGCCGAAGCCTTCGACCTGCTTGTAGCCGAGTTGCGCCAGGCGGGCGATCACGCCGTCGAGCGGCGGAAAATTGCGAGCGCTGTAGAGCTGAAACGAGAAGTCCATAACTGAGGCCTCTTTCCGGTAAAGCACCCGCACCGGGGTGTGCCCGGGCGGGTGGCTGCCGATTGGGGTGGATTTTAGGCCGTAGGCCGGACGCGCCTCCACGCGCCCGGGCGGCGTGGAGACTAGATGCGGTCGCCGCTCTCGGCGTTGAACACCGAACCGCGGGCGGGATCGAACCCGATCAGGACCTTCTGGCCGGGCTGCAGGTCGATCTCGGCATCGGCGCGAAGGGTCAGCGACTGGCCGGCGAGCTTGGTCCAGGCGACGGTTTCGGCGCCCATCGGCTCGACGATCTCGATTTCGCTTTCGAGCTGGAACGGCATCTTGCGCGCGTCTTCCCCAACCTCGACATGCTCGGGCCGGATGCCCAGCACCGACTTGCCGTTGGGGTTGCCGCTGAAGGCGTAGCTGCCGAGCGGAATGGCGGTACCGTTGGCCTTGAAGGTGCCGCCGTCGAGGTCGCCATTGAGGAAGTTCATCGACGGCGAACCGATGAAGCCGGCAACGAACAGGTTCACCGGCTTGTTGTAGATGGTGTGAGGATCGGCCAGCTGCTGGATCACCCCGTTGCGCATGATGGCGATGCGGTCGGCCAGCGTCATGGCCTCGATCTGGTCGTGGGTGACGTAGATCATGGTATTCTTGAGCCGCTGGTGCAGCCGCTTGATCTCGACGCGCAGGTCGTTGCGGAGCTTGGCGTCGAGGTTGGAGAGCGGCTCGTCGAACAGGAACACGTCCACGTCGCGGACGAGCGCACGGCCGATGGCGACGCGCTGGCGCTGGCCGCCCGAGAGCTCGACCGGCTTGCGTTTCAGCAGCGGCTCGATCTGCAGGATTTCGGAGGCGCGCTTCACACGCTGCTCGATCTCCGGCTTCGGCATGCCGGCGACACGGAGGCCGAAGCTCAGGTTCTTTTCCACCGTCATTTGCGGGTAGAGCGCGTAGGACTGGAACACCATGCCGATGCCGCGGTCCTTGGGCTCGTCCCAGGTGACGTTCTTGCCCGAGATATGGATCTGGCCCTCGGAGACGTCGAGCAGGCCGGCGATGCAGTTGAGCAGCGTGGACTTGCCGCAGCCCGAGGGCCCCAGCAGCACGATGAACTCGCCGTCGGCAATGTCGAGGTTCAACCGGTCGAGCACCTTCACGGCGCCGTAGTTGAGGGAGAGATCCTTGATTTCTACGCTGGTAGCCATTCTCAGCCTTTCACGGCGCCGGCAGCGATGCCGCGGACGAACCACTTGCCCGATACGAAGTAGACGATGAGCGGCACCGCACCGGTGAGGATCGTGGCCGCCATGTTGGTGCTGTATTCGACCGTGCCGGTGGAGGTGCGGACGATGTTGTTGAGCTGCACGGTCATCGGCAGGTTCTCACGCCCCGCGAACACCAGGCCGAACAGGAAGTCGTTCCAGATGCCGGTGACCTGCAGGATTACGGCGACGATGGTGATCGGCACCGACATGGGCAGCATCACCGAAAAGAAGATGCGCCAGAACCCTGCCCCGTCGACTCGCGCCGCCTTGAACAGCTCGGAGGGCAGCGAGGCGAAGAAGTTGCGGAACAGCAGCGTTAGGATCGGCATGCCGAAGATGGAGTGCACGATGACGATGCCCGGCAGCGTGCCGAACAGGCCGACACGGCTCAGCGCGAAGATGATGGGGTAGACCAGAACCTGGAACGGCACGAACGCACCGAAGACCAGGAGGCCGAACATCAGCTCCGAACCGCGGAAGCGCCAGAAGCTCAGCGCGTAGCCGTTGATCATCGACAGGATGATCGAGATCGGCACCGACAGCAGCGTGATCTTGGCCGAGTTGAAGAAGCCCGGCGCGAGGCCGTTGCAGTCGCGGCCCGTACAGGCCGAGCTCCACGCCTTGACCCAGTAGTCGAGCGTCGGGTTCTGCGGCAGGGCGAAGATGTTGCCGCCCCGGATCTCGGCCATCGGCTTCATCGAGGTGAGGATCATCACCACGAGCGGGACCAGGAAGAAGATCGCCGCGATGATGAGGAAGGCGTAGATGCCGATGCGGGCGGGCGTCAGGCGCCGCGGTTTGGGGCCGGAGGGCTCGAGGCCGAAGCTGGTTGCAGTTGCGGTGCTCATGCCGACCTCGCCTTGCGCGCAGCGCGCCACCGGAAGAAGGCCTGCAGCAGGATCAGCGCCGCGATGGGCACCAGCATGCAGGTCGCCGCGGCCAGGCCGTGGGCAACGTTGCGCGAATTGATGTTGTCGATGACGTAGGTGGCCGGCATCTGCGTCGAGATTCCGGGGCCGCCGCCGGTCATGGCGATGACGATGTCGAAGGTGCGAACGGTGTTGACGACGAGCAGGATGAGGGCGGTGGCCACGGCCCCGCGCATCATCGGAATGACGATGGACAGATAGGCGCGCCAGGTCGGGATGCCGTCGACCCTGGTGGCCTTCCAGATCTCTTCGTCGACGCCGCGCAACCCGGCCAGCAGGATGGCCATGGTGACGCCCACGCCGTTCCAGGTCGAGGCGATGACCATGCCGAACAGCGCGGTGCTGCTGCTGGCGAGTGGCGCAAAGCTGAAATCGGCGAAGCCCAGCGAACGAACCGCGGCCTGCAGCCCCCAGTTCGGGTCGAGCATCAACTGCCAGACCAGGCCGGTGATAACCGCCGAAAGTGCGAACGGATAAAGGAAGATGGTGCGGAACGTGTCTTCGGCCCTGATCCGCTGGTCCATTGCGACCGCGAGCAGGAAGCCGAGCACCAGGCAGAGCCCGATGTGACCGAAGCCGTAGAACCAGATGTTGACGACCGACTGCAGCCAGCGCGGGGTCGACCAGAGGACGTCGTACTGCCTGGTACCAACGAATTCGATGTTGATGAGAAAGAACTTGGTGTTGGTGAAGGAGAGGATCACCGTGAAGGCGATACCGATCACGAACACGCCGATCGCCACGATCATCATCGGTATGGTCCCGATGACGGCGGGCAGTTTACCCACGAGGCGCCGGCGGCCGGCTCTCGCTTTGAGCTGGCCCTCGCTGAGCGCCTGCTCTGTCGCAGAAATGGTGGTCACTGGAGCTCGATCCCCGCAGGATGGCCGGATTGGCCAAAAAAGAGACGGCGGCCCAGCTTAGCCGGGCCGCCGTCAGATCAAAACACCTTATTCGGCATTGCGGAGCAGCTCGACGAACTGCTGCTGGGCCGCTTCAGCGGTCGTCGCGTCGTTGTAGATCAGGTCGGAGAAGATCGCGTTCTGAGCGGTGGTGAACGCCTCGTTCCGCCAGATGTTGACGCCGGGGACAACCGAGCCTTCCTGCTTGAGGACGTCGATGGCAGCCTTCATGCAATCGTTCGCGAGCGACATGTCGACGTCGTCGCGGATCGGTGCAGAGCCCTTGGCAGTGTTGAACAGCGCCTGGGTGCGCGGGTTCACCATCAGCGAGGCCAGCGAGAGCTGAGCGCGCTCGA
>JAEYTN010000570.1 GCA_023433985.1 Pseudomonadota bacterium
GTGGACATGAAGGTCACCGAGCGTTTCCGGCTGATCGATCCAGACACCTTGGAAAACCGCATCACCATCGACGATCCGGAATACTACGCCAAGCCGTGGGAGGCGGTGGTCACCTACAAGCGACAGCCCGATGCGGTCTTCCCCGAAGACGTCTGCCTGGACCGGATAGAGGCGAAGAAGCCGGCTTTTCCGAAGCCGTGACCCTTTAAAAGTTATAAGAGAATGGAGCGTCTTCGCATGAGGGCAAATTTTGCAACGTCAGCTCGACTGACGCGCAGTGCCATCGCTGGCTTGGCCGCCTGCGCTTTGGTGGCAACGAGCGCTACAGCGCAAGAAACTCCGGCAGCGCCCAACGGCCCGCCCGGACGGCCCGGCCCGGCCGACCCGCCCGGTCTGCCAGGCCTACCTGGCCTGCCTCCGGGCGGATCTGCCGAGGGCCTGCCTCCGCCGGGGATGATGGTAAAACAGCTGACGGAGGCGCAGAAGCTCGTCGCCTCCCTACCTCCGCCCCAGCCGGGCGTCGGGGGGCCGGCCGAACTGGCGCCTGATGCTCCGAAGCCCTCGCCCGACCCGCGCGACCTCCAGGGCGGCTGGAATCACGACACGCCGCTCGTGTTCCGGATGCAGTACGACAAGTATGGCGAGCCGGTTCCGTATAACATGGCGGGTGCGAAGGTGCTGGAACGTCGCGTCCTGGCGCTGAACCAGGGCACGCCCTTCCTGAACGCGTCCGCGATTTGCCGCCCGCCGGGGATCCAGTGGCAGCACGATCTCAACATGCCGTTCCGGGTTTTCCAGAACGACAAATATGTCGAGTTCGTTTTCGAGGAATATCACGGGCGGTGGTATATTGTCCTCGATGCCAGCTTCGCGCCGCCACCTGCCGAGAAGCAGTATATGGGCTATTCAGTCGGCCATTGGGACGGCAACACGCTGGTCGTCGAGACGACCGAGATGAAGCAGGGACTTTACCTTGACGTGGACGGCACGCCGCTGTCCGCCAACGGGAAGTTGATCTCGCGCATTCGCAAGATCGATGACGGGCAACGCCGGCCATTCCTGGAAATAGAGACGACGATCGTCGATCCGACCTATTACGATGAGCCGTGGTCGGTCGTCCGCCGGTTCGGCTGGAATCCTGCCAGCTTCAGGGAATACAATTGCGAGGAGCAGATCGGCGATCCGTTTGGGGATGCCAACGCCGGACTTGTGCCCGAGCCGCAAGACTGATCCCGCGCAATGCTTTTTCAGCGAGGTTCCATGCGACAAGCATTTCATCGTTTCGTGATCGGGGCCGCACTGGCCATGGCCGCTGCCGTCATGGTCGCGTCGCCCGCCGCCGCCGCAACGCCGCAGGAGAAGGCCAACAAGGAGGTCGTGCTCGGTTTCTTCGACGCTCTCAACGCGAGCGATGCTGCCGGCACCACCGCTCAGGACTTCCCGATCATCGCCGAGAAGTATCTCCATCCTGACTACACGCAGCATTACGACCAGTTCAAAAATCTGCCCGGGCCGGGTAGCGATCGCGACAAGCTGATCCGCATGTTCCAGAGCATGCCGCCGCGGCCGGCAGGTGCGGAACCGCCGGCGATGGGTCCGCAGAAGCGGCTCGCGGTCATGGCCGAAGGCGATCTGGTGATGCTGTTCATGCAGCGCGACATGGTCGATCCGGCCGGCGTGACGCGCCCGAATTTCATCTTCAACATGTTTCGCGTGAAGGACGGCAAGCTCACCGAGCATTGGGAGGTCTCGGATGGCATGAGGCTGCCGCCGCCCGGTGCTGACGGCGCCCCGCCGCCCAGCGCGGGCAGGCCCTAAAACCGCGATTGGAACGAGCAAGAACTTCCGCTCGGCGTCGCCCCATTGCGCCAAGCTGTTTGTCGCCAATGGTCAGAACGGCAGGCCAGTGGAAGTCAATCTTACCACCTCTGCTCCAACGATCCTCGCTCGTCAGGCTTCACGCTCGAGGAGATCAACAAGGGCTTCGACCTGATGCACGTGGGCGAGAGCATCAGAGGCGTGGTCGTCTTCTAATGAAACCTTCTTCTCCCATCCCGTTTCCCCGCAGGCTTGGTGGGGACCGGCACGCTCCATGGCCATGTCCTCTCCTATGGCAGGGAGCGTGCCGGACAATCTCAAGAGGATTGCAGTAACTCGCTATGTCTGAAGCGATTGTCACCGCTCCCGGGGGGGAGGAGCGTCGGCTCGTACTTGAGCCGGGGCTGACGCTGATGGAAACCATTCGCGACGCCGGCTTGGACGAACTCCTAGCGCTATGCGGCGGGTGCTGCTCGTGCGCGACCTGCCACGTCCAGGTCGATCCGGTGTTCGCCGATCTCCTGCCGCCGATGAGCGAGGATGAGAACGGCCTGCTCGACAGCTTCGATCATCGCGGCGTCACCTCGCGGTTGTCCTGTCAGATATCGCTAGCGCTCGCTGACGCGTCGGCGATTCCCTCCATTCCCGCAGGAAACACCAATGCGGCTGCAATCATGATCGGCGACAAGGCATCTGATCACGTCTTGCCTGACCTTGCGGAGTGCGGGCGATGACAGCGGTCGTCCTCGACGCAAACGTCATCGGAACTCGGCAATCTCAGTCGGTCTACACCTTTGGTGGCGGGACGTTTCATGACGATCCGCGGGCCAGGCACAGGACGGTCGTTGGCGGAAAAGGGGCGAATCTTGCCGAGATGGCCGAGATCGGCCTCCCGGTGCCGCCGGGCTTCACCATCACCACCGACGAATGCATCGCCTACCTGCAAAACAAGGCTGACTTTTCCCTAACTTTACGCGCCGAAGTGGCCGAAGCGCTTGCGCACATCGAGCAGGCGGTCGGCAAGAAATTCGGCGACGCCGCTGACCCGCTGCTCGTCTCGGTCCGCTCTGGCGCGCGGGTGTCGATGCCGGGGATGATGGACACGGTCCTCAACCTCGGCCTCAACGACGCGACGGTGGAGGGGCTGGCGGCCGCCTCGGGCGACGCTCGGTTCGCCTGGGACAGCTACCGCCGGTTCGTCCAGATGTACTCCGACGTCGTCCTCGGCCTCGACCACGGCCTGTTCGAGGAAGCGCTGGAGATCGCCAAGGAGAGCCAGGGCTTCCATGCCGACACCGAGATGGGCTCCGAGGACTGGCGCGCCCTCGTCGGCGAGTACAAGCGTATCGTCGAGCGCGAGCGCGGCGAGCCGTTCCCGCAGGACGTGCAAGAGCAGCTCTGGGGCGCCATCGCTGCGGTGTTCGACAGCTGGGATTCGGACCGCGCCAAGGTGTACCGCCGGCTCAACGACATCCCCGGCGACTGGGGCACGGCGGTCAACGTCCAGGCCATGGTCTTCGGCAACATGGGCGACACCTCGGCCACCGGCGTCGCCTTCACCCGCGATCCCTCGACCGGGGAAAAGGCCTACTACGGCGAATGGCTGGTCAACGCCCAAGGCGAGGACGTCGTCGCCGGCATCCGCACGCCGCAGTACCTGACGAAGTCGGCCCGCGAGGCGGCCGGCGCCTCGGCCCCGTCGATGGAAGAGGCGATGCCCGAGGCCTACGCCGAGCTCGCCCGCGTGTTCGAGCTGCTCGAGCGGCACTACCGCGACATGCAGGACATCGAGTTCACCGTCGAACGCGGCAAGCTGTGGATGCTGCAGACCCGCAGCGGCAAGCGCACCGCCAAGGCCGCGCTCAAGATGGCGGTGGACATGGCCGGCGAGGGCCTGATCGACGAGAAGACCGCCGTGCTGCGCGTCGATCCCATGGCGCTCGACCAGCTCCTCCACCCGACGCTCGACCCCGAGGCGCCGCGCGACGTACTGACCAAGGGCCTCCCCGCCAGCCCCGGCGCGGCCAGCGGCAAGGTCGTGCTCGACGCCGACACCGCCGAGCAATGGGCCGGGCGCGGCGAGAAGGTGATCCTCGTCCGCGTCGAGACCAGCCCCGAGGACATCCACGGCATGCATGCCGCCCAAGGCGTGCTCACCGCGCGCGGCGGCATGACCAGCCACGCGGCGGTGGTCGCCCGCGGGATGGGCCGTCCCTGTGTCTCAGGCGCTTCCGCGGTCTCGATCGACCTGCCGAGCCGCAAGCTGCGCATCGGCGCGCGCGAGATGGCTGAGGGCGACATGCTCACGATCGACGGTGCGACCGGCGAAGTCATGGCCGGTGAGGTCCCGACCATCGAGCCCGAGCTGGCCGGGGATTTCGGCACGCTCATGGCATGGGCCGACCGGCACCGGCGGATGAGGGTCCGCACCAACGCGGAAACCCCCGCCGATTGCCGCATGGCGCGCCAGTTCGGCGCCGAAGGCATCGGCCTCTGCCGCACCGAGCATATGTTCTTTGACCCCGAGCGCATCCACAACATGCGCGAAATGATCCTCGCCACCGACGTCGAAGGACG
>JAEYTN010000001.1 GCA_023433985.1 Pseudomonadota bacterium
CGGCGCCACCGCCTGGCTCATCAGGAAGGCGCCCTTGGTGTTGGTGTCGAAATTGGCATCCCACACCTCCTCCTCGAGCTCCGTCACCCGGGCGCCTGAGGCGACGCCGGCGTTGTTGACGAGAATGTCGACGCGACCATAGGTCTTCTCGATCTCGGCGACCGCCGCCTTCACCTGAGCGATGTCGCGGATGTCGGCGTGCACGCGCAGGCCGTCCCACTCCGCCTTCCCCCATTCGGCGGTGGCGTCATCGAGCAGGTCCTGCTGGAAGTCGATGATGGCGACCTTCGCCCCTTCCTGCGCGAAGGTGCGGGCGATCACCCGCCCGATGCCACGGCCGCCGCCGGTGACGATGGCGACCTTGTCCTTGAGATCGATCTGCATGGTTCCTCCAGAGCCCCTCCCTCGGGGGCGGATTGCTTGATCAGACGACGGCGCTGATGAGCGGCTCGCCGGCGAAGTGGGCGACGAGGTTGGCGACGACCAGATCGCCCATCTTGTTGCGGGTCTGGTGCGTGGCGCTGCCCATGTGCGGGCTGAGCACGACGTTGTCGAGGGCGAACAGCGCCTCGGGGACGTTGGGTTCCTTCTCGAACACGTCGAGGGCGGCACCCCCGATCTTGCCACCCTGCAGCATTTCGACCAGCACCGGCTCGTCGACCAGTGTGCCGCGGCCCATGTTGACGAGATAGCCCTCGGGGCCGAGAGCCTCGAGCACCTCGCGGTTGACGATCTTGTCGGTGGCCTTGCCGCCCGGCGCGATCAGCACCAGCCAGTCGCAGTCGCGGGCCATGTCGGTGAGCTTGTCGTAGTAGACGTAGGGCTCGTCGGGCTGGCGGTGGCGGCCGTGATAGACGACGCGCATCTTCATGGCCTGGGCGCGCACGGCGATCTCCTTGCCGATGCGGCCGAGGCCGAGGATGCCGACGGTCTTGCCGTTGAGCTCGACCTGCAGCGGGTAGCCGCCCTTCAGCCACTTGCCATCGCGCACGTAGCGATCGGTCTGCGGCAGCTTGCGGGCGAGCGCGATCATCAAGCCAATGGTGATCTCGGCCATGGCGTCGTTCAGCACGTTGGGCGTGTTGGTGACGCGGATGCCGCGCTCCTTGGCCGCCCTGGTGTCGATCGAGTCGTAGCCGACGCCGAAATTGGCGATGACCTCGAGCTTAGGCAGCTTGTCCATCAGCCCGGCATCGACGTTGCCACCGGCGATGGCGCGGATGCGGGGCGAGAGCTCCTTGATCATGGCTTCCTTGTCGGCCGCCTCGTGCAGCTTGTGCACGGTGAAGCGCTCCGCCAGCGCCTGCTCGCAGCGATCCAGCAGCTTCTGGGTTTGCAGGATTTCGTCAGCCATCGGTTCCGTCCCTTTTTTCTTGGGCGCCTTTGTAGGGGGATTCAGGCACAGGGTGAAGGCGACATTGGTTGGCAGAAGTTCATGGCCTACGCACGCAACTTGGCTTGTCGGCCACGTGTAAATGTGTAGCAATACCCGTGCAGTGGGTGGCCGCAGAGCCCGAAGCGGGAGTTGATGAGCGCAGCGCCGTTCGACGAAATGCATAATGCGGATGGGTCGGTCCGCGAACCTTATCTCATTCTGGAAGAGTGGCTGAAAGAGCAGCCGCCGCAGGCCCTTAGCCTGATGTCCACCGACGCCGAGAGCCTGTTCCGGCGGCTCGGCATCACCTTTGCGGTCTATGGCAGCAACGAGGGGACCGAAAAGCTCATCCCCTTCGACATCATCCCGCGCATCGTCTCGGCGATCGAATGGCGCAGGCTTTCCAAGGGGATAGAGCAGCGGGTGCGCGCGCTCAACGCGTTCCTCCACGACATCTACCACCGCCAGGAAATCCTGAAGGCCGGGCGGGTGCCGGAAAAGCTGATCCTCAACAACTCGGCGTTCTGCCCGGAGATGATGGGGCTCGATCCGGCGCGCGGGGTCTACTCGCACATCATCGGGGTGGACCTGGTGCGCGTCGGGCCTGACGACTGGTACGTGCTCGAGGACAACCTGCGCACCCCGTCGGGCGTGAGCTACATGCTCGAGAACCGCGAGGCGATGCTGCAGCTGGCGCCGGAGCTGTTCCAGCGCTTCAAGGTGGCGCCGGTCGAGACCTATCCCGAGACGCTCAGGCGGACGATGGAGAGCGTGGCGCCGGGCGGCATCCATGGCTCGCCCAACCTCGTGGTGCTGACGCCGGGCATCTACAACTCGGCCTATTTCGAGCACTCGTTCCTCGCCGACCAGATGGGCGCCGAGCTCTGCGAGGGGCAGGACCTGTTCGTCGAAAACGGCAAGGTCTACATGCGGACGACCACCGGACCCGAGCGGGTGGACGTGATCTACCGGCGGATCGACGACGATTTCCTGGATCCGCTTACCTTCCGGCCGGATTCGATGCTGGGCGTGCCGGGGCTGTTCGACGCCTATCGCGCGGGGAACGTGACGCTGGTGAACGCGCCGGGGACGGGCATAGCCGACGACAAGGCGGTCTATACCTATGTGCCCGAGATCATCGAGTTCTACCTGGGCGAGAAGGCGCTGCTCAAGAACGTGCCGACCTATAACTGCACGGTCGCGGACGAGCTGGCCTATGTGCTCGAGCACCTCGGCGAACTGGTGGTGAAGGAAGTGCACGGCTCGGGCGGCTACGGGATGCTGGTGGGGCCGGCATCGACCAAGGCGCAGCGCGAGGAGTTCCGGAAGAAGATCCTCGCCCGGCCGGACAACTACATCGTGCAGCCGACTCTGGCTTTGTCCACCTGCCCGACATTCGTCGACAAGGGGATTGCGCCGCGGCACGTGGACCTGAGGCCGTATGTGCTGGTGGGGGACGACATCCGCATCACGCCGGGAGGATTGACGCGCGTGGCGCTGAAGAAGGGATCGCTGGTGGTGAACTCGTCGCAGGGTGGCGGGACGAAGGATACCTGGGTGCTGGAGGATTGAGGATGGAACAGAGCGCGTTGCCGACCCCTCATCCGGCCTTCGGCCACCTTCTCCCGCAAGGGGAGAAGGCCTGCAGTCCAACGCTTCCCCTGACAATCGATGGCGCTGCGGTTCCATCGCCTTCTCCCCTTGCGGGAGAAGGTGGCGGCAGCCGGATGAGGGGTCGTCGACTGCAACACAACGGCGACAGCGATACTCTCGCCCACCCCTCAGGGGAGGCCTGCCATGCTGGGTAGGACCGCGCAGAACCTGTTCTGGCTCAGCCGCTATATCGAGCGGGCGGAGAACATGGCTCGGCTGTTCGAGGTGGGGTATCGGATGAGCCTTACCTCGCGGCGGGAGGGAAGCGCATCGGAGCACCTGATCTCGATGATGCAGGCGGCCGAGGTGGATGAGGGGTTCAACCTCAAATACAAACAGGCCGACGTGAACGCGGTGGCGCACTACATGCTGTTCGACGAGGAGAACTACTCCTCGGTGCGCTCGTGCCTGCTGGCAGCGCGGACGAATGCGCGTTCGGTGCGGACGGCGCTCACCATCGACATGTGGGAGTCGATCAACGCGGCCTGGCTCGAGTTTGCGGAGATCAAGCCGCGCGAGGTGAACGGCGCGAAGCTGCAGGAGCTGCTGTTCTGGGTCAAGCAGGTGAGCCATCGCTATCGCGGCGCCCTGCTCTCCACTTTCCTCCGCGACGCAGGGTACGCTTTCAGCCAGCTCGGCAATTTCGTCGAGCGGGCCGACAACACGGCGCGCATCCTCGACATGAAGTACTACGTGCTGCTGCCCCGCGCGTCGCTGGTGGGGAGCGACGTCGATATCCAGCAGTGGACGATGATCCTCCGCGCCGCATCGGCGCACCGGAGCTACCGGCACGTCTACCACGACCGGTACAAGGCCTGGAACATTGCCGACTACCTGATCCTGCGCCGCGAGATGCCGCGCTCGCTGATCTTCTGCGTCGACTGGATCAACCGGACCATCGACATGCTCGAGGTTATCTACGGGACGCGGACGAAGGGGCATGACGCCGCCGACGCGGTGACGGCGCTGCTCGAGGGGAACAGCGTCGACCGGATCTTCGAGAACGGGCTGCACGAGTTCCTGACCGAATTCATCAACTGCAACAACCGCATCACCGACGCGCTCGCCGAAAGCTACAATTTCTACTGATGCAGATCACCATCCGCCACAAGTTGAGCCTGACGCTGGGGCCCGGGATCGTCCGCAGCGCGCAGCACGTGCTGCTGACGCCGCAGACTGGGCCGACGCAGGTGGTGCGCGAGTGGGCGATCGAGATGCCGGGGATGGACCGGGCCGCGAGCTTCATCGACGGGTTCGGCAACCGGGCGCACCTGGTGACGCAGCAGCGGCCGGAGGCGGAGCTGGTGGTCTCGGTGGCTGGGGTGGTGGATACGGTGGACCGAAACGGCGTGATCGGCCGGGTGGCGGGGGAGCCGCCGCCGGCGCTCTACCGGCGGCCGACGACACTCGCGAAAGCGGCTGGAGCCATCACCTCGAGGTTTCGCGCCGTGCCGAAGCAGGGGCAGGAGCGCATTGCGCTGCTGCATGGGCTGATGGAGCGCGTGGGCGAAGTGGTGGGTGGCGCGGGCGCGTCGCAGAGCCAGTCGCAGGATGGGCAGGCGCAGGTGCAGGGCGATGCCGGGAGGCTGGCGGCATCCGATTTTGCGCATGCCTTCATCGGGGCGGCGCGGGGGCTGGAGATTCCGGCGCGCTATGTCACCGGGTATGTCGCGGGGCATGGCGAGGAGGCGTTCTGGCACGCGTGGGCCGAGGCGTGGGACGACGGACTGGGGTGGATCGGGTTCGATCCGATGCTCGGCTATTGCCCGACGGACAGGCATGTGCGGGTGGCGACGGGGCTCGACGCGGACAGCGTGCCGCCGGTGCGCGGTGTGCCGGCGGGCGTGTCCGCAAACGTCGAGGTTCAGGTGATGGGACAGTAGCTGTCGCCGCGCCGTGCGGGTGCCGCGCCCTCCACCGCCCAGCAGTCTCTCCCACGCTTCGCGGTGGAGGACCGGTGGGCTTCGGAGCCCTAGAGGCCCAGCAGGTAGAGCCAGGCGCTGACCGTGAAGACACTGAGGACGGTCGAGATCAGGATGGTGTTGGTCGCGATGTTGACGCCGCGGTTGTAGTAAGTGGCGAAGACGAAGGCGTTGATGCCGGTGGGCATGGCGGCGAGGAGGACGCCGTAGCGCGCGAACTCGTGGTCGACACGGAGGATCGGAACCATTATGACCCAGGCGATGATCGGCTGCACGATGAGCTTGAGCAGCGACATGGTGAGCGACTGCCCCCAGCTTTCCGAGAGCTTGTAGTCGTTGAGGGCGCCGCCGAGGCCGAACAGGGCGGCCGGGGTGACGGCGGCCGCCATCATGGCGATGAAGGCTTCGACCGGCTCGATGAGGCTGATCCCCATGACGTTGACGACCGCCCCGAGCACGATGCCCCAGAGCAGCGGGTTGGAGATGATGCGGAGGAAGGCCACCCACATCACCTTGTGCATGGGCGCACCATCGCGGCGGGCGACCTCCATGACGATCATGCCCATGGTGATGAGCACCGAGGCGTGGAAGGCGATGATGGAGAAGGTAGTGGGCAGCGCGCCGGGACCGTAGGCACGGGACATGATCGGCACGCCGATCAGCACCGTGTTGGTGAACATGGCCGCGAAACCGGAGGCAACGCCCTCGCCGGGCCGGTTGCGGAAGAACTTCACCGCGAAGATGGCGCCGAGCGTGAAGACGCAGACCGCGCCGACATAGAAGGGGCCGATGACCTGCAGGTTGAAGGTGGTCGAGAAATCGGCGGTCGCCAGCGCCTGGAACAGCAGGCAGGGGGTAGCGAAGTTGTTCACGAACATGATCAGGCCGCGCACGCCCTCCGTCGGGAACAGGCGGAGGC
>JAEYTN010000017.1 GCA_023433985.1 Pseudomonadota bacterium
GCTACATGAGCGGCGCGGCGGGCTTTTGGAGCGATATCCTCAAGCATCGCGCCCGACTCCTGCCCTACACGGTCATCTCGCTCGTGTTCGGCTATGTCGGCGCCGAACTGCTGCTGCACATCAGCAACGAGCAGTTCAACCGCGCCGTACCGTGGCTGATGCTGTTCGCGGTGCTGCTCTTCGCCTTCGGCAACCGGATCAATCGCATGGTGGCAGCGCGTTCCGGCGGCGGACGCGGGGCCAAGCTCACCGGCGCGGCGCTGCTGTTTGCGCTGCTGGCAGCGCTCTGCGTCTACGGTGGGTTCTTCAACGCCGGCTTCGGCATCCTGCTGCTGGCGTTCCTGGCACTGGCGGGGATGAGCGACATCCACGCGATGAACGGGCTCAAGCTCTGGATCTCGTCGGTCGTCGCGGTAATCGCCGTGATCCGCTTCGCCATCTCGGGTTCGATCGACTGGTACCACGGCTCGATCGCGCTGGTCGGCGTGGTCGTCGGCGCCTTTGTGTCAGCCCGGCTGGCGCACCGGGTGCCGACGGCATTCTTGCGTGGGCTGGTGCTGGTCTACTCGAGCGTGCTGACGCTCTGGTTCTTCTACACCGCCTATTTCGCCGGCTGAGCTAGGCTCGCCGCAGCCACACCGAAGTGTCGTGGAAGGCGGCGCCGCCGAAGGGGCGAACCTGGTCCGAGCCGATCAGCGTGTTGATGCCGGCGCCGTTGCCGTGGGCGCTGTTGGGGTGGATGCCCTCGGCAATCAGTACGCCGCGCTGGATACCCTCGAAATACACCGCCTTGAGCGGCACTTCGCCCCGCGCGTTGCCCAGCGCCACCATGTCGCCTTCGGCCACGCCGAGCGCCGCCGCGTCGTCAGGGTGGATGAAGACCGTCGGTTCGGGGTGGCGCTTCTTGCTGCCCGCGGTCTCGGAGAAGCTCGAGTTGAGGAAGGCGCGGGCGGGGCTGGTCGCAAGGCGGAAGGGCGTAACCTCGTCGATGCGTTCGGTGACGTCCCAATGGTCGGCAAAGCGCGGCATCTCGGCCGGATCGCACACCCAGGTGTAGCCCCCCTGCGCATGCACGCCCTGCCAGTTCGGGGCAAAACGATAGCGCCCGTCAGCCCAGCCAAAACCATCGGCGAAGTGCGCGCTGCTCGAAGGCTGAGGATTCTCGACGAAGCCCGTCTTCTCGATTTCGTCGAGTTCGCCGAAGCCGGAGCGGCGGAACGTTTCGGCCACCATCTGCCGGTCCGTCAGATGCATCGAGGCATGATCCGAGCCAAGCCGGCTCAGCAGCTCGTTCACGACCTCGAAATTGGAACGGCACTCGCCAGGCGCCTCGATCACCTTCGGCCCGAACAGCATGCGCGTATGGCCGCCGCGGCGGTAGTAGTCGTTGTGCTCGAGGAACATGGTGGCGGGCAGCACGATATCGGCCAGCTTCGCCGTGTCGGTCATGAACTGCTCATGCACGACCGTGAACAGGTCCTCCCGCGCGAACCCGGCCCGCGTGAGCCCCTGCTCGGGTGCGACATTCACCGGGTTGGTGTTCTGGATGAACAGCGCCATCACCGGCGGCCCGTCCTTGAGCACAGCGGGATCGCCGGTCAGCACCTTGCCGATCTCGCACATGTCGAGCTCGCGGCCGCCCGGCCCCATGTCGGCGCCGTAGATCAGCGACTTGTCGAGCTTCCACGCCCCGGAATTGGAGTGGAACGCCCCGCCACCCTCGTACTGCCACGCGCCGGTCATGGCCGGGATAGAGAGCGCGGCGTGCATGGCGGTGGCGCCGTTCCGCTGCCGGGTGAAGCCGTAGCCGAGGCGGAAATAGGTGCGGGGCGTGGTGCCGACGAGCCGGGCAAAGGCCTCGATCTCCTCGACGGCGAGCCCGGTAATCGCCGCCGCCCATTCCGGCGTGCGAGTCGCCAGATGCGCCTCGAACTCGGGCGAGAAGTCGGTGGCCGCAGCCATGTAGGCCCGATCGGCAAGGTTGTCACGCAGCAGGATGTGCATCATCGCGACAGCCAGCGCACCGTCGGTGCCGGGACGGAGCAGCAGCGCCAGGTCGGCCTGCTCCATGGTGGCGTTGCGGTAGATGTCGATGACGACTAGCTTGGCGCCCCGCTCCTTGCGGGCGCGGATGGCGTGGGTCATCACGTTGACCTGCGTTGCCACCGCGTTGGTGCCCCAGATCACCACGCAGTCGGCGACCGCCATCTCCTCGGGATTCGGTCCGGTGAGGCGGCCCGCCCCGGCGAGAAAGCCGGGCCAGGCCGTGCCGGTGCAGATGGTGTCGTACTGCATCGAGTAGCCGCGGGCATGGCGCAACCGCTCGATGCCGTCACGATGCACGTGGCCCATGGTGCCGGCGTAGAAATAGGGCCAGACCGCCTCGGGGCCATGGGTCCGCTCGATCTCGAGGAAACGCGCGGCGATCTCGGACATCGCCTCGTCCCAGCTGATGCGCTGCCACTCGTCGGCGCCCTTTTTGCCAGCGCGACGAAGCGGATAGAGCAGCCGGTTCGGGTGATGAATCCGCTCCGCGTAACGCGCCACCTTCTCGCAGATGACACCCGCGGTATACGGATCATCCTTGGCGCCGCGCACCCGGCCGATGCTGCGGCCGTCGATCACCTCCACGTCGAGCGCGCAGGTGGACGGGCAATCGTGGGGGCAGACCGAGCGAGCCGTCCGCGGTGTGGTGATGGCGTTCATGGGGCGTGCTCATAGCACGCCCGGAGGGCAAGCGGCAGGGTCAGCATGCCCCGCCGCGACCGCTCATTCCTCGGCGCGGATGCGCGCGAGCTCGGCGTTGTAGATCCTGAGGCTCAGGAAAATCGCGAACAGGAAGCAGACGATGCCGGTCATCTGGGCCAGCGGAAGATCGCTGAAAAACGGAATGTGCTTGGCGATGAGCAGGACGATAACGAGCGTCAGCACGGACACCACTTCATAGAAGCGGAACAGCATGGCTGCCTTTGACTTTCCAATGTTGTGCGCTGACGCTTGCGCGGCTACAGAACGGATCAGCCCGGCCGCATGACCAGAGCCCCGAGGCTCACGTTACGGAAAAGCGGAAAAGGTTCCATCAACTTTTCTGTTATCCGGCATTTTCTTCAAAGCGCCGTATCGCGCGGGCAACAATCGGCCCGCCATGTCCCAGGATGCATCCAGTGGAGCCGCCGATGGTACGGTCAGGCGCCACCCCGCTTGTGATCGGCGGGTACAGAGGCAATGCTGGCCGAGTCGGGATCGCCGGCTTGATACAGGCGTTGTCGGCGGAGGAGACGTCGTTGGACTCGGACCAGCCTGCCCCCGACGGATTGCATCGCCTGCGGTCGACCCTGCGCCTGCTCTACCACGGGCAGACACCGAAGGCGCTCACCTTCCAGTCCGCAGTGCTGGTGGTGGACCTGATCATCATCGCCTTCTTCATCGCCACACCCACGCTGCGCGAGCGACAATACTTTCTCTGGGTCGATCTCGCGGTCGCCGCCCTGCTCTTCGCCGACCTCGTGGCGCGCAGCCTTGCGGCCCGCGAGCCGTTCCGCTGGCTCAGGCAGCCGACTACCATCGTCGACGTCTTCGTGCTGGTCACACTGCTGTTTCCCGCCTGGCTGGCCAATTTCGGCTTCCTGCGGATTCTCCGGCTCTGGACGCTGTCGCGCAGCGGCGTGCTGTGGCGGCCGCTGAAGCATTTCGGGCTCAGGCAATATCAGGAGACCGGGCAGGCGATCGTCAGCCTCATCACCTTCCTGTTCCTCGTCTCGGGCTTCATCCTCACCTTCTTCGGCAGCGAGAAGACCGGCATCGACGGCTATGTCGATGCGCTCTACTTCACCGTCACCGCCGTCACGACCACCGGTTTCGGCGACATCACCCTGCCCGGCACCTTCGGCAAGCTCACCTCGATTGCAGTGATGATCGTGGGCATCACGCTGTTCGTGCGCCTCGCCCAATCGATCTTCCGGCCGAACAAGGTCACATTCCCCTGCCCGCAATGCGGCCTGAGCAAGCACGACCCGGACGCCGTGCATTGCAAGGCGTGCGGGCACGTACTCAACATCCCCGACCAGGGGGCCTGAAAAGCCCTACATCTCGTCGAAGGGCACCCCGCCGCGCATCTTGGACGACTTGGCGCTCTCGACGATCTGCACCACCACGCGCTCGGCCGGCACGTTGAAGTTCTTCACCACCGCCTCGGTGATGTCGCGCATCAGCGCCTTCTTGCTCTCGACGCTGCGGCCTTCGACGATGTGGACGAGGATTTCGGGCAACGGCTCAGGCCTTTTCGGTCTTCTTGCGAGACTTGGCTGCGGGCTTGGCGGCTGCCTTCTTTGGAGTGGCCTTCTTTGCCGCTTCGCGCTCCCTAGCCTCGGCCTCGCGGATCTTGGCTACCGAGGTGCCCATGTGGCCCCAGTTCTTGTTGTCCACCTCCTCGATGACGACAAAGGTGTATTCGGGCTTCTTGTTAAGGATGCGCTGCAGCATCTCCGTCGTTTCCTTGTAGATCTGCAGCTTCTGCTCGTAGGTGGCGCCGTCGGTAATTTCGATCCGGACGTAAGGCATGTCGTTCTCCCTCCAAAGTGGGGGAAGGATTGACCAGCCGAGGCACGCTCGTCAATCGAGCGGATCGTAGCTCTTCTTCTTGCGCGGCTTGGCGCCTGCATCCGCCGGCGGTTCGTGCTTCACCCTGTTCTTGTACTTGGGCTTGCCCTTGTCCTTCGGGCTAGGCTTCGGGCCCCTGGGCGGACGCGGGTGCTCGGCCGGCGCTTCAGCAACCGGCGGGGTGATCTCGCGGGCCGGAACCGAGTCCAGCTTGGCCCCCTTGTCGGTGCGAACCTTGTAGTGTGGACCGGGCTCGCGCGGCTTGTACTGCCGCTTCCCGGGCGGGGCGAAGTCGGCGCGCGGCTTGTATTCGCGGCGCGGCGGACCCTCCGAACGCTCGCGGTAGCGCGGCGGGGTATCGCCGCTGGCCGGGGTGATGTTCACCTCTCCACCCGTCCGGGCAACGCGTTCGGCAAAAGCGTCGGCCTTGTCCGCGGCGATCTCGAAGCGGGTCTCGAGCTCGCCGATCTTGATCGAGCCGATGTCGCCCTTCACCACTCCGCCGGCCTTGCAGATCATCGGCAGCAGCCATTTGGGATCGGCGCGCTGCTTGCGTCCCAGGGGCAACACGAACCACTTGCCGCCCTGCATCGGTTCGCGGCGCTCGCGAGGTTCGCGCGGCTCGCGGTCGGGACGGACGCCATCCTCGAAGCGCTTGCGCTGCGGCTTCTCATTGATCGGCGGGATGCGGTCCTCCGAAACCTCCTCGGCCGCCGGCCGGCTCGCGACCTCGCGGCGGAGATAGGCGGCGGCGAGCTGCTCGGGGGTCAGCAGCGCCATCAGCTCCGCAACCAACGCGGTTTCGCCCTCCTCGGGTGCGGCGATCGCCTGCGCCCGGGCCAGCATCTGGTCGTGATTGTGCCGATCGATCTCGGCGATGGTCGGGGCACCGCGCTCCGAGGCGCGGATGTTGGCGAGCGCCAGCGTGCGCGCCACGGCCTTGCGACGGTGCATCGGCACAATCAGCACGCAGGTGCCCTTACGGCCGGCGCGACCGGTACGTCCGGAACGATGCGTCAGCGTCTCGGGATTGGAGGGGATGTCCGCATGGATCACGAGCCCGAGGTTGGGCAGGTCGATGCCTCGGGCCGCGACGTCGGTGGCGACGCAGATGCGGGCGCGGCCATCGCGCATCGCCTGCAACGCGTTGGAGCGCTCGGCCTGGGTCAGTTCGCCCGACAGCGACACCACCGCGAAGCCGCGGTTGGCAAGCCGCGCCGCCAGATGCTTCGTCGACTCGCGAGTATGGCAGAAGACGATGATGTTGCTGTCGTCGTAGAGCAGCAGCGTATTGATGATCGCGTGCTCCTTTTCCTCGGCCCGCACGATCACCTGCACGTAGTCGATATCGGCGTGACGTTCGTGGGCGGCCGTCACAGTGAGGCGCAGCGCATCGTTCTGGAAGCTCTTCGCCAGCTCGGCGATGGCCTTCGGCACCGTCGCGGAGAACAGCAGCGTGCGCCGGCTGTCTGGAGCGGCCGCAAGGATGAACTCGAGGTCTTCGCTGAAGCCGAGGTCGAGCATCTCGTCGGCTTCGTCGAGCACCACGGCGCGGATCGCCGTCAGGTCGAGCGCGCCCTTGGTGATGTGGTCGCGCAGGCGGCCCGGCGTGCCGACGACGATATGCGCACCGCGCTCCAGCGCCCGCCGCTCGGTGCGGATGTCCATGCCGCCGACACCCGCCGCGATCCTGGCGCCCGCGTCGGCATAGAGCCACTGCAACTCGCGCTGCACCTGCAGCGCCAGCTCGCGGGTCGGGGCGATCAGCAGTGCCAGCGGTGCCCCCGCCTCGCCGAAAGCGGCATCCTCGCCCAGCAGCGTCGGAGCGATCGTCATGCCGAAGGCAACGGTCTTGCCCGAGCCCGTCTGCGCCGACACCAGCAGGTCGCGACCTGCGGCCTCCTCGCCGAGCACTGCGAGCTGGACGGGGGTAAGCTCGTCGTAGCCGCGAGCGCTGAGCGCGGTGGCAAGGGCGGGATGTATGGTGTCGGGCAAGCTCATCGCACTATTCCAGCAAAACAAAAGGGCCGCCCGGAGGCGACCCTCGGAAACGGTATAACGCGCGAGATCAGCCGACGATCTCGTCGTCGTTGAAGAAGAACTTGATTTCCTGCGCGGCGGTCTCGGGGGCGTCCGAGCCGTGCACCGAGTTCTCGCCGACCGAAACGGCGTAGAGCTTGCGGATGGTGCCCTCGGCGGCATTGGCCGGGTTGGTGGCGCCCATCACTTCGCGGTTCTTGAGGATGGCGTTCTCGCCTTCCAGCACCTGCACGACGACCGGACCGGAGGTCATGGTCTCGACCAGCTCGCCGAAGAAGGGACGCTCCTTGTGCACAGCGTAGAAGCCCTCGGCCTGAGCGCGGGTCATGTGAATCTTCTTGAGCGCCACCGGACGGAGGCCGTTCTCTTCGAACACGGTCAGGATCTTGCCGATCAGGTTGCGGCGGACGGCATCGGGTTTGATGATCGAGAAGGTGCGCTCAATGGCCATTGCTCTGGTCCTTGGTCTTGCGGGGAAAAGTGCGGCCTTCTAGCGGGAAGGCGTGACGCGCGCAAGACGGCGCATCGCCCTACTCGGCCGGCGCCTCGGCCTCCGGCGGCAGGCAGTCAGGGCCATTGGGCGCGATGTCGGTGTCGCTGGCGGCGACTACCTCGCCCTCGGGGCTCAGGACCTGCACGTCGAGCCTCGTCACTTCCTCGGGCACCGGCACGATACCGGCGAAGTTCACCTTCACCACCTGCATGGTGCAGATTTCGGCGGTGTTGACCGTGGGCACCGTCACCGTCGCGGTTCCTCCCTCGATCAGCT
>JAEYTN010000040.1 GCA_023433985.1 Pseudomonadota bacterium
CCTCGGTAACCGACGGCGGCTTCTACGGATGGCCCTATTGCTACTGGGGCCGGACGGTCGACGACCGCGTGCCGCAGGACCCCACGCTGGTCGCCAAGGCGATTCAGCCGGACTACGCGCTGGGCGGCCATACCGCGTCGCTCGGCCTGTGCTGGCATCCGGCCGGCACGCTGCCGGGCTTCCCCGACGGCATGGTGATCGGCCAGCACGGCTCGTGGAACCGCTCCAAGCTCTCGGGCTACCGGGTGATCCACGTGGCGTTCGAGAACGGCAAGCCCGTCGGCCCGGCCCGCGACATCCTCACCGGCTTCCTTTCCGACGACGAGAATGACAGCTGGGGCCGCCCGGTGGGCGTGAAGATCGGCCCCGACGGTTCGCTGCTGGTCGCCGACGACGTGGGCGACGTGATCTGGCGCGTCACCGGCGCCTGAGCGCTTGCGCCGATGCAAGGCTGATTGGCCGCCCGGGCACTTCACCTCGGGCGGCGGCTGTCCTATCTAGGAGGCGCGGGGACGACCCCGCCCCACCTTGGGCAGCATCACCGGGACGGCCCGGACGAACAGGACCGTCACCATGCGCACCACCCGCGACCGTATCCGCCATGCCCTGAGCTTCGAGATCATCGGGCTCATGCTTGCCATCCCGCTGGCGGCTTTCGCCTTCAACCACCCGATGGAAGATATCGGCGTCATCACCGTGGTGACGTCGATCGTGGCCACCGCCTGGAACTACTTCTACAACCTCGGCTTCGATCACCTGCTGAAGCGGCTGACCGGCCGCGTCCAGAAATCGGTGCCGGTGCGCGTCGGCCACGCGCTGCTGTTCGAACTGGGGCTGGTGGCGCTGCTGGCGCCCTTCGTCGCCTGGTATCTCGGCGTCGGGATCATCGAGGCGCTGTTGCTCGATGTGTCGCTGGCCGTTTTCTACATGGTCTACGCGTTCATCTTCAACTGGGCGTACGACCGGATCTTCCCCATCCCCGGCACTGCCGTTTCACGTGAATCCTAGCCGAGCGCCTGCTGCAGCGCCGTCTTGATCGGCGTCGTGCCGCCGGTCAGCTGGATGGCCTTGCCGACTGCCTTCTTGTCACCCAGCGTCGCGACCACCACGGCCGCGACGTCGGCGCGGGCGATCGGCCCGTACTCGAGCTTGTCGAGGCTGGCCGCTACCTTGCCGGTGGCCGCGTCATCGGTCAGCCCGCCCGGCTCGACGATGGTCCACTCGAGGCTCGAGCCGGTGATGTGCTTTCCGGCGGCGCGCTTCTGCTTGTAGTAGTCCTTCATCTCGTCGTTCATCGAGCGGGTGGAGAGACCGGTGCTGGCGCCGATGGCCGAGACGGAGACATAGCGCTTGACCCCCGCCTTCTCGGCGGCGCGCACAGTGCGGAGCGTGCCCTTGCGGTCGAGTTCGCTGGTTTCGCCCTCGGCGGAGCCGGCGGCGAATACCACCGCGTCCGACCCCTGCATCGCCGTGACGATGGTGTCGAAATCCGACTTGTCGAGGTCGACCAGCTGCGTCTCGGCGCCGAGCTTCACCAGCTCGGCCATGTGCCTGGGGTTGCGGATGGTGGCGACGACCTGGTGGCCGGCGGCGACCGCCTGCTCGACGATCAGCTTGCCGGTGCGGCCGGAGCCGCCGATGACGGTGACACGCATGAGGATGCCTCCCGATGAACCGGCGCGCAGCCTCGCACGCGCCGGCGGCATCGGGAAGAGCCGCTACTGCAGCAGCCGGTAGGTGGCGACGACGTTGCCCTTCGATGTGGTCTGGCCCGAGATCAGCTCGAGCCGTGTGGTGCCGGTGCCGGCGGGGAACAGCCTGCGGTATTTGTCGCCCGCCACCACCGGGTGGGTGATGAGGGTCAGCTCGTTGAGCAGCCCGGCGAGGAACAGCTGGTTCACCACCGAGATCGAACCCATCACCGCGATCTCGCCGCCCTCTTTCGCCTTGAGTTCGCGGACGAAGGTCTCGAGGTCGCCCTCAATGATCGACGAGTTCTGCCAGGCCGGCAGGGTCTGCAGCGTACGGGTCGCGACATATTTGGGCACGTTGTTGATGAAGGCGCCGAAATCCTGGTCCTGCTCGGCATTGGGCCAGTAGCCGGCCCATTCCTCGAACCCCCTACGGCCCATGATCACGCTGTCGACGCGGGGCATGATGGAACCGAGCATGGCGCCGAGTTCGTCGTCGAAGCGGTCGAACTGCCACTGGTCCGGCGACTCGACGGCGCCATCGATGGAGTGGAACAGGCCGGCGGTGACCTTACGCATGGTGATGTCCTCTGGTCGTGGCGTCCCCAAGCGGGCGCCTTCAACCTCACGACGAAGACGCGCCGGAGAAATCGACAGGGGCCGCGGAAAAGTTCGAGAGGGCCGTCGGCTCTCTCATATCCTCAACAGCGTAGCGGATGGTGCTTCGTAAGCGACCACCGTCGCCTCAGTACTCTCCGCCCGTTTCGATGATGCCGTGGGTCACCGAGCCGGTGGCGGGGAAGAGCGGGATCAGGCAGGCCTGCAGGGCGTGGTAGATGTCGGCCTTGCCGCCGAAGAGGGTATAGGCCGGCTCCATGTCCTCGGTCAGCTGCTCGTGCCAGGCGCCGTTCACCTCGTCGATGTGGTGGCGGGCGATCACGTCCCAGATGTTGCGGTACCAGCTCTCGAAGAACGGGACGTCATCGTCCTCGTGCTCGAGCAGGAAGGCGGCCGCGGCCGCGCCCTCGCTCATCGGCCACCAGAGCTTGTGGCGCATGTCCGGCCTGTCGTCCCAGTCGAGGTTGTAGAAGAAGCCGCCGTGCTTCTCGTCCCAGCCGATGGTGACGGCCTGGCGGAACAGACTCTTCGCGGCGTCCGGCATCCAGTCGTGCCGCTTCCCGCCCAGCACCCAGAGCTGCATGACGAGGCGCGACCATTCGAGCCAGTGGCCGGGCGTGGTGCCGGGCGGGCGGAACATCTGGTCGCCCTTGTAGTGCTTATCGACGTTCCAGTTGGCGTCGAAATGCTCGGCTACGCGAAAACCGTTCTCGCGGGCGCGGCGGTTGATGATCAGGTCGGCGATTGACTCGGCCTTCCTGAGATACTCGCCTTCGCCGGTCGCCTCGAAGGCGGCCATCAGCGCCTCGGTCAAGTGCATGTTGGAGTTCTGGCCGTGGTAATCCGAAATCGGCAACCAGTCGGCATGGAACTCCTCGTCGATGGCGCCATGCGCCTTGTTCCAGAAGCGCTGCTCGATCACCTCGGTCACGTCGGCGATCATCGTGTCGGCCAGCGGGTGCCCGACGAGGCTGGCCGAGGAGGCGGCGAGCAGCACGAAGGCGTGGCCATAGCCCTGCTTCCGCCCATTGTCCGCCGCGCCGCTATCGTCCACGGCCCAGAAATAGCCGCCGCGCTCGGCGTCGCGGTGGGCGTTCCACAGGTAGTGCATGCCGTGGTCGACGATCTGGTCCGACCCCGGCCGCCCGAGCAGGCTGCCGATGGCGAAGCAATGCACCATCCGCGCCGTACCATGGATGCCGCGCGTCGGGTTCTCAGGCTTGATCGGCGCGCCGGCGGCCGTGAGCTCATGGAACCCGCCCTCCGGGTTGAAGCTGCGGTTGCCATAAAACGAAAACAGCGCCTCAGCCTGATCGCGCAGCCACTGGCGATGGTACGGCCGGGTGAGCCACGGGGTGTCGGGGTTGGGGTGAGACATGGCGGGGCTCCCTAGCGTTCTTGGTTGGCACTAGGGCTAGCCGAGGGGACCGCAGGCGGCAAGGTAGCAATCGGCTTAGGGTGGACCGACTCGACGACTCGGTCGTCGCCACCGCACCTCGATTTGAAGGGGTATGTGCGTAGGAAACCATTCCATCGATCGTTGGATGAAAATGACCCTTACGTAACTACGCGAAGGGCAACCGTCTGCCTCCATACGGTGGGCAGGCCGTGACTTGGCGTCTGTACCAGTACGCCTAACAGGCAGAGGCCCGGGATCGCTCCCGGGCCTCGTTCATTCACACCCTCAGCCTTGTATCACACCGCGCCGCCCATATGGGCCAGCACAGCCAGCAGCAGCAGGGCCACGATGTTGGTGATCTTGATCGCCGGGTTCACGGCTGGGCCGGCGGTATCCTTGTAGGGGTCGCCGACGGTGTCGCCGGTGACGGAGGCCTTGTGGGCGTCGGAGCCCTTGTAGTGCTTGACGCCGGCGCTATCGGTGAAGCCGTCCTCAAAACTCTTCTTGGCGTTGTCCCAGGCGCCGCCGCCCGCCGTCATGGAGATGGCGACGAAGAGGCCGGTGACGATGACACCCATCAGCAT
>JAEYTN010000055.1 GCA_023433985.1 Pseudomonadota bacterium
GCGCTCTACCGAGCCAGCCGCGAGCAGGGGATCGGCAACACGAAGTTCCTGATTTTCCTCTTCGTTTCGGCCGGGGTGCTGAACCCGGTCGGCGACGACGAGGCGCTCGACGACCTCGCCCAGTTGCTCTGGCTGGTGGGCGACTTCTGGCTTGTCTTCAAGGATACCGGCGGCGCCGCGTTCACCACCGCCGACATGGACCAGGGCGTCCGGATGTTCCGGCGCCTCATCACCCCACACCTCAAAGGAAACTGAGATGACCGTCTCCCCGCGTTTCGTCGCCGGCACGCTGCTCGTTGCCGTTCCTGTCGTGTTCATGGCCGGTTTCACCGGCCTGCAGATGAGCTTCGGCTACCCGGACATTCTCCGCCACCCTGCGGGCGAGGTGCTGACGCGCTTCGCCGCGGGGGGCATCGACCTCCACCTCTACTGGTACATGATGTTCGCGTCGGCGCTGGCGCTGATCGCAGCGGCCATCGCCACGGGGCTTCACTATTGGGAGCGCGACCGGCTGGTTGCCGGGCTGTCGATCGGATTTGGCGCGCTGGCCGGGCTGGTGCAGGCACTGGGACTGTTGCGCTGGGTGATCCTGGTCCCGGGGCTGGCCGCACACTACGTCGCGCCCGAAGCCACGGAGCTGTCGCACGCGATGGACGCTGCCATCTTCGATTTCGCCAACCAGTACCTGGGTGCCGGGGTCGGCGAGCATGTCGGGTATCTTTTCACCGCCGTATGGACGGCGCTGGTCTCGCTGCTGCTTGTGCGCGACCACAAGATCCTGGCCGTCTCGGGCCTGGCGATTGCCGCCGGCGTCGCCTTCGGCTTGCTCGAGGCCGCCGGTGTCGGCCTCGCCGGGGCAGTGGTCGCCGTCGCCTTCTCGCTCTGGGCTGTCTGGGCCCTGCTGGTGGGCGTGCAGGTCCTACGTGGCGATCGTCAGGTCATCACTCCGACGATGATGCCTGCGTAATCAATGCCTTGAGGCCCAATTCGGACTCAGAAGATGAAAAGGGCGGGATCACTCCCGCCCTTTGTCATTCGGTGTTGGCCTGGCAGTTAGCCGAGCCCCAGGCGGCGCTGCCACCAGCCGACCTTCTTCGGCTTGGGCTCTTCCGCCGTCTCCTCCGGCGTCGCCACCGGGGCAGGGGCAGTGGAGCTGACCAGGATCTCGCCCTCGGGGATTTCCTTCTTGCGGCGGCGCGAGGGAGCCGGCACCTCGGTTTCGGCGGCCGCTGCCACGGTAGGCTCGGGCTCGCTGGCGACGGGCGCCGTCACGGCCGCGATATCCTCGGCGGCGGCCACGACTTCGGCTTCAGCCGGCGGAGCCGCCTTCTTGCGCGGAGCGCGGGTACGCTTCGGACGGGCGGCCGGCTCGGCATCGGCGGCAGGCGCCGGAGCCTCGGTCACAGCCTCCACGGGAGCGGCCTCGGCTGGTGCAGCTTCGGCCACCTCTGCCGCGGGCTCAGCCTTGCGGCGGCGGCCACGCTTCGGCTTTTCGGCCGGAGCCTCGGCGGTCACTTCCGGCACCGCACCGACATCCGCGGCAATCGCGTCCTGCGCCAGCACGGCGGCGGCAACGGTGTCGGCGGATTCCGGTGACAGTTCCGTGCCCGCTTCGGCGACTGCGGGCTCCACTGCTTCGACCTCACCAGCCTCGCCGACCGGCAGGGCACCGTTCTCGTCCGGACGACGGTTGCGGCGGCCACCACGGCGGCCACGACGGCGACGGCGGCGCGGCTCGCCGTTCTCGTCGCGCTCGCCGGCGGTCACGGAAGCATCGCCTTCGGCCTCGTCGCCTTCCTCGTCATCGGTGGCTTCGGCAGCGACGTGCGGCTGCTGGCTGGCCTGCTGCTGGGGACGATCCTCGCGATCGCCACCGCGACGGCGGCGGCGACGGCGACGCCCGGAGCGCTCGCCACCCTCGTCGGAACGGGCCTGGCGCTCGCCGCCGCCCGACGACGTGGTTTCTTCTTCCTCGTCCTCTTCGTCCTCGATGAGGGCGTCGGCGGCATCCTCGGCGGTCTCGACCAGCGTGGCAGTATCGACCCGGATATGCGTGCCGGCCGCTTCACCGCGCTCGAGCACGCGCTGCTCGCCGCGCTCGATGGCGTAGTGCGACGGGCCGACGTGATCGTCGGCGACCACGGTGACCGAGAGGCCGTACTTGGCTTCGATATTGGCCAGCGTGCCGCGCTTGGTGTTGAGGATGTAGAGCGCGACGTCGACCGGCACCTTCAGGTTGATCGACTGGCCCGGCTTCTTCATCACGTGCTCTTCGACCGCACGCATCACCATGAGCGCGAGGCTCTCGACCGAGCGGACAAGGCCGGTGCCGTTGCAGGTCGGGCACTTGTGGGTCGAGCTTTCGACCACACCCTGGCGGATGCGCTGGCGGCTCATTTCAAGGAGGCCGAAGTGGCTGATGCGGCCGACCTGGATGCGGGCGCGGTCGTTCTTCAGCGCTTCCTTCAGCTTGCGCTCCACCGCCCGGTTGGAGCGGTTCTCCATCATGTCGATGAAGTCGATGACGATGAGGCCGGCGAGGTCGCGCAGGCGCAATTGGCGCGCCACTTCGTCGGCGGCCTCGCAGTTGGTCTTGAGCGCG
>JAEYTN010000148.1 GCA_023433985.1 Pseudomonadota bacterium
GCATCAACGATGGCGTCGGAACTCAGTTCGTCCTGCGCCGACGCGATGGACGCCGAGGCGAGCGACGAGAGGCCGAGCAACAGGCCGATTGCGGCGATGCGGGCTAGCTTCAGCATGTTCGGACTCACTCGGAGGTGTGAATGGGGAGATAGGCCGCGGAAATGAAGCGCTCCGGGCTCTGCTTGTTGGGGCGCGTGAGGATGGCCTCGCGCAGTGCCGTCAGGAACTCGCGCTCGGTCTCCGTCTGCGGCCGCGGCTCGGCAAACAGCGGCGAGCGCGAGGAGATGACCAGCAGCATCTCGTCGCCATAGGGGCCAGAGACTTCGAACTTGTCGCGACCGTCCTCGCCGTCGCCGAACCGGATCTCGGAGCGGGCGGCGATGGTCCTCAGGTGGTCGGCATCGACCTGCTGCAGGTGCACCACGGTGCCGTCGGCCTGCACGTAGGAAACATGCACGTAGCTGTCGAAATCGGGCGTATCGACCGTGATGCCGAGCGTTTCTCCCGCCTTGAGGTCGGTGCCGGTCACCCCGATCTGTGGCACGTCGGTTTCGGCCAGTTGCGCATCGAGCGTCAACAGCGCCTCGCATTGCGGCCAGGGAGCAAGGGCAACGTTCACCTCGTCGACCTCGGCGCCCAGCTCGTTCTTCACCGTCTCGAGGTCCTCGGGACGGCTGACGAAGCCCTCGGCGACCTTGCGGGTGCCGCGGGTGGAGATCAGCACCTTGGCGCATTGCAGGCCGTTGAGGTCGATCTCCTTCCTGGGCGCGGGGTCCGCTGGCTGCACCGGCTGCTCGGGGACGATCTCCTCTTCGGGCGCCGGCGCCTGCTTGGGATCGAGGTCGGCGACGGGCACGTTCGGCTCGCCGGCCGGCAGCACCATGACGAAGGCCTCTGTCGTCCGGTTGAGGAAGGTCTGGTAGTCCATGCGGCCATAGCCGCCGTCCGACCAGTCCGGCCCCCAGGAGTTGATGAACTTGAAGGTCTGCTTGGCCTCGTTGTAGCCGACCAGCGTGATGGCGTGGCCGAACGAATCCTCGGGCAGCGGCGGGGAGTGCCAGACCGCCTTGGGCTTGTCCCAGAGGTAGTCGAACCCTTCGTCGGGGACCACGCGGATGATCACCGGATTGCCGTCGGCGAGCTCGCCCTTCACCTGGTCGAGCCTCGTATGATCGACCACCAGATAATCCTTGATGCGGAAATCCGTGCCCTTCGCCAGTTCCTCGTCGCTGGGGTAGGCGCAACTGTCATTGTTGTAGGGATAGTCGGCGAGAGACATGGCGCCGTATTGCTTGAGCACTTCGAGCGCCAGCATATTGGCGCTGCCCGAACCGCAATCGGCTGGGTCGGCGACGATCTGGTTGTAGATGAAGCCGGGGCTCGGGATCGACTGCGGCAGCGTGATGCGCCGCTCCTCGACCGCCGCCGCGTAGTAGGCGCGCGCCGCGTAGCCCGTGGCCCAGGCGGTGCAGCTGCCCTGCATGCCCTGGTCCCCCGGCACCGGGAAATAGGCCGACAGGTCAACGACTTCGGGAAGAAAAGACCGGAATTCCGGCGTGCCGGTGAGGCTTCGCACCTTCACCGGGTCGCTTGCCGCCGCGCCGTAGCCGCGCGAGAAACCCTGCTGTGCCGTTGCCGGCAAGACCAGAAGCCCCAGCGCCAGCATGGCACCCAGGCCAAGACCGATACGTCGATACGCCCTCATTCCACCCTCGCCCATCCCGATGGACAGCAGCTTCCCTGTCTGCCCGGTGATTTATGCGGTGATGTGACGCCCGCGCCAAGGGGTTCCTTGGGATAAAAATCGTCACCGGCGAGCGATAGTCTTCAGTCGGGGGTCAAACGACTTTGGCGCGGCGCTTCAGTTCGGGCCGATCCCACGCGCCGCCACTTATGATCTCGCCAAGGATTTGCGTGGCTCGCCACACGTCTTCGAAGCGCAAGTAGAGCGGGGTGAGGCCGAAGCGCAGGATGTCGGGTTCGCGGAAGTCGCCGATCACGCCGCGGCCGATCAGGGCCTGCATCACCGCATAGGCCTCGGGATGGCCGAGCGAGATCTGCGTCCCCCGGCGGGCGGGATCGGTGGGGGTGGCGAGGCTGAGGCCAAGATCGGCGACTTCTGCCGCAAAGAGGTCAAACAGTTGATCTGCCTTGGCTTTCACTACCCCGAGGTCGACGTCGTCGAAGGCATCGAGCGCGGCGTCGAGGGCCTGCATGGACAGGATCGGCGGCGTGCCGACCCGCATCCGGTCGATGCCCTCGGCCGGTTTGTAGACCTCCGCGAAGCTGAAGGGTGCGGCGTGGCCGAGCCAGCCGGTGAGCGGCTGGCGGAGCCCGGCATGGTGGCGCGGCGCGGCATAGACGAAGGCCGGGGCGCCGGGACCACCGTTCAGGTACTTGTAGCCGCAGCCCACGGCGAAATCGGCATCGGCCGCCGTCAGGTCGACCGGCAGGGCGCCGGCGGAATGGCAGAGATCCCAGATCGTCAGCGCACCCGCGGCGTGGGCGGCAGCCGTGAGGCCGGCCAGGTCGAGCCGGGCGCCGGTGCGGTAGTTGACCTCGGTCAGCATCAGCACCGCGGTGTCCTCATTGAGCGCTTCGGCCAGATCCGACGCCTCGACGAGTCGGAGCTGGTGGCCCTGTCCGAGGAGTTCGGAGAGGCCGGCTGCGATGTAGGAATCGGTCGGAAAGTTGCCCTTTTCGGAGACGATGACCCGCCTTTCTGAACGCAGATGAACGGCGGCTGACAGCACCTTGAACAGGTTGACCGACGTGGAATCGGCCACTGTGACGGTTCCTGAACGCGCGCCGATCAGCCGGCCGATGCGGTCGCCGAGGCGCCCGGGCAGATCGATCCAGTCATGGGTGTTCCAGCTGCGGATCAGCCCCTCGCCCCATTGCGTCGTCACCACCTCGTCGATCCGCGCCCTCACGCCGCGCGGCAGGGCCCCAAGCGAGTTGCCGTCGAGGTAGATGATGCCCTCGGGGAGGGTGAATCGATCGCGCAGGGGAGCGAGCGGATCGGAGCGGTCGAGGGCCTGGGCGTCGGAGAGGGTGTAGCGCATGGCGCAGTCGTAGCCGGAACCAGCCCGGCGCGCCACCCAGCCATGCGATCCTGCTTTGTTCCGTTTTTATACGACTTTGGTATTATCTATCACTACGACTTTAGTCGCAGATGGCGCGATTGGCGCTTGACCCCCTGCTCGCCTCCGCTTGATGTTCGAGCCGACACTAGACGGGCATCGTCGCCCGCCGCTGGGAGGAACTTCATGGCGAACGTCACCATCAACAAGGCCGGCAAGCACTACGGCAACTTCGAAGCGCTGAAGGGCGTGTCGGTCGACATCCAGGACGGTGAGTTCGTGGTGCTGGTCGGCCCGTCGGGCTGCGGCAAGTCCACGCTGCTGCGCATGATCGCCGGGCTCGAGGAAATCTCCTCGGGCGAGATCGGCATCGGCAACCGCGTGGTCAACGACCTGCCGCCCAAGGAACGCGACATCGCCATGGTGTTCCAGAACTACGCCCTCTACCCGCACATGACGGTGGCGCAGAACATGGGCTTCTCGCTGAAGCTCAAGGGCGTGCCCAAGGCCGAGATCAAGCAGAAGGTCGACCGCGCCGCGCAGATCCTGGGCCTCGAGAACCTGCTCGACCGCCAGCCGCGCCAGCTCTCGGGCGGCCAGCGCCAGCGCGTCGCCATGGGCCGCGCCATCGTGCGTGACCCGCAGGTCTTCCTGTTCGATGAGCCGCTGTCGAACCTCGACGCCAAGCTGCGCGTGCAGATGCGCGCCGAGATCAAGGAGCTGCACCAGCGGCTCAAGACCACCACCATCTACGTGACCCACGACCAGGTCGAGGCCATGACCATGGCCGACAAGATCGTGGTGATGAAGGACGGCGTGATCGAGCAGGCCGGCTCGCCGCTCGAGCTCTACGACCGCCCGCAGAACACGTTCGTTGCCGGTTTCATCGGCTCGCCGTCGATGAACTTCATCAACGGCACGATGACGGCCGAGGGCTTCCGCACTACCGACGGCATCATCCTGCCGGTGGCGAAGCGCGCCGACAACGCGACCATCTACGGCATCCGTCCCGAGCACCTGCACCTCGATCCCAACGGCATCGAGATCGAGATCGTGGTGCTGGAGCCGACCGGCTCGGAAACCTCGGTGCTGGCCCGCCTGGGCAACCAGAACATCACCGGCATCTTCCGCGAGCGCATCAACGCCGAGCCCGGCTCGAAGCTGAAGGTGACGCCGGACCTGAGCGTCGTCCACCTTTTCGACGCGAGCGGCAAGCGCGTAAACTGACGTTCCCGGCAGGGACGAGGAGAGGGCCGCGCAAGCGGCCCTTTTCGTTTGCTGGATGGATGGAGTCAGTCGCCGGGCCTGCGGTCTTCCGCTGAGCGACTGTGGTGCTCGATCGGGTGCTGCGCAGGGCCGTTCCGGGCTGTGAGCCCGGCTATCGCCCAAGCGCGATGCCTGCTTCCGACAGCATCCGGTCCACGTCTACGGTCTGCCCGGTGGCGATGGCCTGGTTGGCGGCGATGCCGGTGAGGATGGACCAGGCGCCTTCGCGGTGGGTGGAGGCGCGGTTGTAGCGGTCGGGGGGTGAGCCTTCGGGGTCGAAGAGGTAGCCGAGCATCACCGGATCGGCGCCGCCATGGTCACCCTCGCCGGCCCACACTTCGAGGTTCTCGGGCAGGCCGCCATGCAGGTGGAGCGTGGTGGTCATGTTGTCTTGCTGCCGCTTGTCGCGGTGGCCGCCGAACACGCCGTGCACCTCGACATGGCGGTGCGTGAGCTCGCCCTTGGTGCCGTGGAACTTGATCTCGAGCGCTTCCCACGGGGAATAGGCGCACAACGTGTAGTTGAGCAGCACGTCGTTGGCGTAGCGCACCTGCACCTGCATGGTGTCTTCGATGGTGATGTCGTCGGCGAACACGCAGCGGTCGCGGTAGTAGCCGTCATCGCCCTCGGCCCCGAGGTAGAGTTCGCGCAACGCCTCGTCATTGGCGATGTCGAGCCGGTAGTCGCATTTGTCGAAGACCGGGCAGGTGTGGCAGCGGTCGGAATGGTTCTCGAGCCCGAGCTGCCGCGCCATCTGCGGGGTGTAGAAGGCCCGCTTGCCGTTGGCGCTCACCGTCTTGGGGGTTGAGGCCACCCACCAGTTCATCAGGTCGAAATGGTGGGTGGATTTGTGTACCAGCAGCCCGCCGGATTTCTCCTTGTAGCGGTGCCAGCGGCGGAAATAGTCGGCGCCGTGCACGCGGTCGAGGTACCAGCGGAAATCCACCGCCTGGATCTCGCCGATGACGCCGCTCATCAGCAGGTCCTTGAGCTGCGTGCGCGCCGGCGTGTAGCGGTAGTTGAACGTGACGGTGACTTGCTTGCCCGTCTCCCGCTGCGCATCGAGCACCGCCTTGAGCTTGCCGAGATCGACCGTCATCGGCTTCTCGGTCATCACGTTCCGCCCGGCGCGCAGGGCTGCGACGATGTATTCGTGGTGCAGGTAGTCCGGTGTGGTGACGATGACGGTGTCGGGCTGCTGCTCGGCAATCATGCGGCCGAAATCGGCGGCCGCGTAGGTGGCGATGCCGTTGCCCGTCTGGTTCGGCACCTTGCCCGCCGAGAGCGCCAGGCGGCTCTCGTTGACATCGCAGAGCGCCACCAGCTCGTTGCCGTCGGCATGGGTCTGGGTGATCGCCGTGCGGAACATGGCATGGCGTCCACCGACGCCGACGATCGCGTATTTCACTTCGGCAAGCCTCGTCGCAGGAAGGGAGTCGGCCGGTTGGAGGGACCGGCCGACGAACTAATTCACCGTCTGGTTACTTCGTCAAGCCGCGCTTTGGTTGGCATCGAAGAGCGGCAGCCGCTGCCCGGCGGCATCGAAATAGTGGGCGTTGGTGGCACTGAGCGACAGCGTGACCGGCTCGCCGATCCCGTGCTTCGCCTTGGGCTCGGCCGCGACCAGCGCAGTGCGGCCGGAGGGTAGCAGGACATAGAGGTAGCTCTCGCTGCCCAGGTATTCGATGAGGCTGATGGTGCCTTGGGCGCTGAGTTCGCCGCTGGCGCCGATGCTGAACTGCTCGGGGCGCACGCCGATCTCCACCTTGCCGTTCGGCGCTGCCGGCAGCGGCAGCCTGCCGAAATCCGCCACCTCCGCGATGCCGTTGCTGACCGTCGCCTCGAGCATGTTCATCTTGGGCGAGCCGATGAAGGTGGCGACGAACCGGTTGCGCGGGAAATTGTAGAGTTCGTAGGGCGTGCCGACCTGCTCGATATTGCCGCGGTTGAGCACCACGATGCGGGTCGCCATGGTCATCGCCTCCACCTGGTCGTGGGTGACGTAGATCATGGTGGTGCCGAGCCGGTTGTAGAGGTTGGCAAGCTCGACCCGCATCTGCACCCGCAGCTCGGCGTCGAGGTTGCTCAGCGGCTCGTCGAACAGGAAGAGCTGCGGCTCGCGCACGATGGCACGGCCGATGGCGACGCGCTGCTTCTGTCCGCCCGACAGCTGGCGCGGCTTGCGCTCCATCAGCTCGCCGATCTGCAGGATCTTGGCCGCCTCGTTCACCCGCCGCTCGATCTCGGGCTTTGGCATCCTGAGGTTGGTAAGGCCGAAGGCGAGGTTCTTGCGCACGCTCATGTGCGGGTAGAGCGCGTAGGACTGGAACACCATCGAGAGGTTGCGCTGGCTGGCGGAGACATCGTTCACCACGCGGTCGCCGATGGCGATGGTGCCGTCGGTGATCTCCTCGAGCCCGGCGATCATGCGCAACAGCGTGGACTTGCCGCAGCCCGAGGGACCGACGAGCACCAGGAATTCGCCCGAGCGCACCTCGAGGTCGATGCCGTGCACCACCTCGAGCTGGCCATAGGACTTGCGGACTTCACTGAGGGTTACGCTTGCCACGGGTGACGATTCCTTACTTGAGACCGCTCATGGCGATGCCGCGGATGATGAGCCGCTGGAAGATGACGAAGAACAGCACGATGGGGACGATCGAGAGGATCGACATGGCGAAGAGCTGCCCATAGGCCGAGACCGAATCCTGCGCGATGAAGCTGCGGAGCGCGAGCGGCACCGTGTAGTCCTGCATGTCGTTGAGGTAGACGAGCGGCCCGAGGAAATCCTCCCACGTCCAGATGAACGAGAAGATCGCCGCCGTGGCCATGGCCGGCACCGAGAGCGGCAGGATGATGGCCCAGTAAATCTTGAACGGGTTGCAGCCGTCGATCATCGCCGCCTCATCGAGTTCGCGCGGCAGCTGCCGGAAGAACTGCACCATGAGGAAGATGAAGAACGCATCGCCCGCCAGGAAGCGCGGCACGATGAGCGGCAGGTAGGTATCCACCCAGCCGGCCTTGAGGAACAGGATGTACTGGGGGATGAGAACGACGTGGTACGGGATCATCAGCGTCATCATCATCAGCGCGAACCAGATGTTCTTGCCGCTGAACTCTAGCCGCGCGAAGGCGTAGGCGGCGAACGAGCAGGAGATCACGTTGCCGATCACCGAGAGCACGGTGACAAAGGTGGAGTTGAGGAAGAAGCGGGTGAAGCTCACTGCCATGGCGTTCCAGCCGGCGGTGTAGTTGCCCCAGCGGAACTCCGACGGCCAGAGCCCGAGATTGCCGAAGATCTGGTTGTCGGGCTTCAGCGAGGAAGCGAGCATCCAGATCAGCGGGTAGATCATCACCAGCGAGGTGATGATGAGGAATATGTGCTTGAAGAAGGCGGCGCGCTTGCCGCGCCTGAGCTTCTCCTCGCGGATGGCGGCTGCAATCTCTGCGGTAGTGGGATGCGCGGGAGCGGTGGCGGGGAGCGTCACGTCGGCCATGGTCAGCTCCTGCCGTTCTCGTAGTGGACCCAGTACTTGGAAGTCCAGAAGGCGACCGCGGTGAAGACCGCGATGATGAGCAGCAGCACCCAGGCGAGCGCCGAGGCGTAGCCCATGCGGAAATAACTGAAGGCCTCGTTGTATAGGTAGACGGTGAAGAACAGCAGGCTGTCGAGTGGCGCGCCCTTGCCGCCCGAGATGACGAAGGCGCCCGAGAAGCTCTTGAACGCCTCGATCATCTGCAGCACGAGGTTGAAAAAGATCACCGGGGCAAGGAGCGGCAGCGTGATGGCGAAGAAGCGGCGGAACTTGCCGGCCGCGTCGATCTCGGCCGCCTCGTAGAGTTCCTGCGGAATGGCGCGGAGGCCCGCGAGGAAGATCAGCATCGGCGAGCCGAACTGCCACACCGCCAGCACCACCAGCGTGGTGAGCGAGTAGCGCGGATCGCTGAGCCAGTTGGGCCCATCGACGCCGACCACGCCGAGCAGCGTGTTCACCAGCCCGTCATTCTCGAACAGCTGCCGCCACAACACCGCCACGGCGATCGAGCCGCCGAGGATCGACGGCAGGTAGTAGAGCGCCCGGTACCAGCCGATGGCACGCACTCCCTTGTCGAGGATCATGGCCACGGCGAGCGCGAAGATCAGCTTGGCCGGCACCGAGATGACGACGAAGCTGAAGGTGACCGACAGCGCCTTCCAGAAGCGCCGGTCCTTCATCATGAATTCGTAGTTCTCGAGCCCGATCCAGTTGGGGATCGCCACCGCATCGTAGTCGGTGAACGACAGGTACAGCGACGAGACGATCGGCCCGACGGCGAGCGCGAAGAACCCGATCAGCCAGGGCAGCAGAAACGTGTAGCCAGCGAGGTTACGGCGAAGGAACTTGTTCATCGTGCCCCTACCCTGCACGGGAAAAGTCCCGCCGGAGGATGCCTCCGGCGGGTACGACATTCAACGATTGGCGCGCGCCAGGATGTCGGCGGCCTCTTCCATGTACTGGGCGGCAGCGTCCTCGATCGACGCCTGCCCGAGCAGCACGGAAACGGCGGCGCGGGTCTCGAAGGCTTCCTCGAGCTCGCGAACCCCGGCCGGCGGCGGCGGCGCAAGCGGCGCCACATGCGGCTGGATGGCGTCGAAATAGGCCACCGTCACCGCCTCGGCTTCGGTCAGCTTCGGCTGCAGCGCGGCGCGCACGTCCGATTGCTGCGGGATGCCGCGTTCGAGCCCGAGCACGGCCGTCATCTCCGGATCGTTGACGAACGCGTTCATGTAGGCGAGCGCGGCGTCATCGTCCCTGGAGTCACGGCTGAGGCAGATGAACTGGCTCGGCTGGATCGACTGGCCGGGCTGGCCGCCCTTGAGGTGCGGCCGCATGCCGGCGGAGAGCTTGTCCTGCATCAGCGCCTGGGTGCCGACGATCTGGTTCGAGTAGGCATAGGAGATGGCGGCCTTGCCGCTCACTACGCCCTGCTTGTCGAGATCGGCAATGCCGGCAACCGACGCCGTGTCCTCGGCCGAAGGCGTGCCGCCCGCGTCGCGGATGTCCTTCCAGAGCTTCCAGTAGTCGACGAGGATTTCCGGACCGAAGGCGAAGGTGCCCTCGGGGGTGAACTGGCTGGCAAAGCCGCGCTGGCCGCAATAG
>JAEYTN010000177.1 GCA_023433985.1 Pseudomonadota bacterium
ATCTACCTGGGCGAACTCACCGTCTATTCCGCCTCCGGTTTCGGCGACGAGGAGCGGGTGGGGGTTGGGCCGGCCATCGAGCGCGCCTGGCTCGCGGCGATCGGCAAGAGCTGGTTCCTCACCACACCGCATCGGGGCCTGACCGCCCGCTACGCCGACGCCTTCCGACGCTGGGTGCCGCGCCGCCTGGCTGAACTCGCTCAAAGCCCGTAGGCGATCACCAGCACGAATGCGCCCACGAGGCACGTGTTCATGATCAGCGGGTTGAGGTGCGCCTTCCGCTCATCCCCATTCAGCTCCCAGGCCGGGTGGAACAGCACCGTCGCCAGCACCAGGAACACGATCAGCGCAAGCCCGCCCAGCACTCCGGCATAGGGTACGAACGGGCCCAGCAGCGTCAGCGCGCCGCCCACCAGTTGCAGGCCCACGCCGATCCGCGCCGCGGTCACCGGCATCGGCACCTTCCGTCCCTCCAGCACCTTGGCGAGGCCGGGTACGGCGCTGACATTGCGCAGTCCGAACACCACGAACGCCCCGCCCATCAGCAGGTGCGCAATCACGATCAGCAGGTGAGTCATCTGGAATCCTCTTTCGTCGGCGAGCTGTTGCTGGAGCTATGACGAGCGGGGCAACCCGGAATCGACCATGCGGTGTGCGAAATCTCAGGCGGCTGTCGCCAGCGCGTAGCCGATCCGGTCGCGCTTGGCCCGGTAGAGCGCCGCGTCCGCCGCCTCGAGCAGCGCCGGAGCCGTCGTCCCGTCGGCAGGAGCCACCGCGATGCCGATGCTGGCGCGCATCTCGATCGTCTGCTCCCCGCACCGCATCGGCTCGCTCAGCGCCATTTCGATGTCGCGCGCCACCTCGACCAGTTGCGCCGTATCACCTGGTGTTCCGCGTACCAGCGCGAACTCGTCGCCGCCGATCCGGGCCAGCGTGTCGCCGTCCCGCGCCACGGTCCTCAGCCGTTCGCCCACCGCCCGCAGGAGTTCGTCGCCGGCGCCGTGCCCGAAGGTGTCGTTCACCTGCTTGAACCCGTCGAGGTCGAGATAGAACAGCGCCAGCTCGCCTTTGCCGCCGGCCAACAGCCGCGCCATCCCCTGCTCGAAGCCCAGCCGGTTGCCGAGCCCCGTCAGCACGTCGTGCGAAGCCAGCTGGTGCGCCTCGCGCTGCCGCTCCTCGAGCTCGCGCGCCAGCAGGTAAAGCCGCCACATCAGGATCGAGATACCGATGATGAACACCACCGAGGCCGCGATCCGTATCGGCGCCAGCTGCATGAAGAGCTCCGTCCCGAAGCGCCGCGGCGTCCAGATCAGCAGCCGCGTCGGCTGGCCGGGCACCGCGAGCGTCACCTCGCCCTCCGCCACGTCGGCCGCCTCGCCGAAATGCGCGTCCTTGAGCGCGAACGCGTTGGCGAGCGTGCTGGCGAGCCGCTCTTCCGACCCCTTCACGTCGCGCGCGGTCACCACCAGCGCCACCCGCGCCCGCACCGTCTCGGCCTCGATCGCGGTCTCGTCGATTTGCCACATCGCATACAGCACGGCGACGAACACCGTGACCGCGAGCGTTGCGACGGCCACCCCGCTATAGACAAGCAGCCGTCGCGCTCCCGGCAAGGCTTCTGCCTCGCGGTGCCTTGCCGACTTCGATGCAGTCACCGCCATTGCCCGCGGCGCTGCCATAAAGTGATGCATTCCCGTGCCCCCACTTCGCAGCGCGAACGCTAAGGGCCAACCCTTTGCCAATTCTTACGGTGGCTGATGGTGCGCGCAGCAATGGTTGACGCAAGGCTTACGCCGCCGTCCCATATCGCATGATCGCTGCGCCGACCCGCACCTGCCGACCCCGCCGGAGCTAGCCGTCGAGCTCCGGGTAGTGCCGGAACACGCCGCTGTCGCTGAACGGCAGCCGCCTCTCGCTCGCGAGATAGCTGGCGATGCGCGGCCGCTCCGCCACCTTGAGGCAGAGTTCGGCCACCCGCTCGTGCCCCCGCATCTGCTGGCTCATCGCCTCGGGGAAGGCATAGCGCAGTGCCGAGATGAGGTGAAACAGCGACAGGTCGGCATAACTCGCCTTCTTGCCGGCGAGCCACCCGCTCTTGTCCGGGTTGCGCTCGATCACCGTGTCGAACCACGAGAGGAATTTCGGCAGCCGCTGCTGGCGGAACGCGTCGGCCCGTCGCTTCGCCTCCGGGCGCTGCTCCTCGAAATAGGCGTTCACGTCCACCGGGTGGTGCGTGTCGTGCGCCTCGACCGTCAGGTCGGCGATGGTCAACTGGATCTGGTGCACCCAGAGCCGCGCCGCCGCCGCGCGCGGCACCAGCCCGAGCTGCGGTCCCAGATGGAGCAGGATCGCCGCGGTCTGCCCAACCACGACCTCCCCGTCCTTCAGCACCGGGGGCGCGAAGGCGGGCGTCGCCACCTGCCGCGCCAACTTTTCGATCGTCCCGTCGCCCTTGACGCGGGCGACGTCGACATACTCCGCCCCCGCATCCTCGAGCGCCATCCGCACGAACTCGCCGCGCCCGGGGATCCCGGTCCAGTAGTAAAGCTCAAATGTCATGCGGTGCGAACGCGGGCCGACCCGCCGCGTTCCAACCAGTCGCCTTGGCGGCCGGCTTGTGCCCTCCTCCGCCTGACGGGGAGGAGGCACGCAAAGCGCACCAGGGAGATACCCCCGGAAACACTACTCGGCCGGCTCGACCGTCGTCTTCCGCATCGGGTTGTTTGGATGCGTGGTCCAGTTGGCGTAGGTCGGCTCGACCACTTTCTTCGTCCGCTGGTCGAGCATCCCCGGCTCGAGCTGGATCATGGTGATGCAGTCCTCGACGGGGCAGACATTGACGCACAGGTTGCAGCCCACGCACTCGTCGTCCATCACCTCGAAATGTCGCACGCCGTCCTTGGACTTGGTGATCGCCTGGTGCGAAGTGTCCTCGCAGGCGATGTGGCACCGCCCGCACTTGATGCACTTCTCCTGGTCGATCTTCGCCTTGGTGATGTAGTTGAGGTTGAGATACTGCCAGTCGGTGACGTTGCGCGTCGCCCGGCCGGCGAAATCGTCGAGCGTGCGGTAGCCTTTCTCGTCCATCCAGTTGGACAGCCCCGAGA
>JAEYTN010000184.1 GCA_023433985.1 Pseudomonadota bacterium
CTTCGCCGTCGTCTGCCGGCGCGACCACCCTTTCGTGGCCGATCCCTCCATCGACGCCTACTGCGCGGCGCGGCACATGGTCGTCTCCACCAGCGGCGACCCGAGCACCTTCACGGGGGACTTCCTCGCCGGCATGGGCCGTGCACGCCGCGTCCAGGCGACGGTACCTAACTTCGTCGCCGCGCTCCTGACGGCGGCCGAAAGCGACCTGCTCGCCACCGTGCCGATCAGCGTCTTCGAGCACTACGGGCGCCACTTCGACGTCGTCGGCATCCCGCCGCCGTTCGACCAGGGCGAGCCGAGCCATGTCCGTCTCGTGGCGCCCAAGTCGGCCATGGGCGATGCGGGCATCGTCTGGCTGATGGACCTGATCGAGAAGCTGGAACGGCGCTAGGGTTCGTTCAGGCCGGCTTCATCATCATGGCGGCGCCACGGCTGGAAAGGGGCGGCGGCGACTTCGGGCCGTTCAGGGTGCGTTCAGAAAGCGTTCAGCTTCAGCGCCTTTCGCGGGGGGTACTGCCGCGCAATCAGGCCGCCCGCGTGGAGGTGCACGACGCGCACCCGCTGGATGAGTTCTGCTAAGGCTTTGAGCCAGCAGAGTTTCCTACCTCACTCCTCCGACTTATCCCCGCCCGCCAGCCAGCGCGCACAATCCTGCATCAGGATGAGAAAAGGGGGATATCTACGTGTCGATCTGCACGGCGGGGCGCTGCCTCAAACGTTACCGTCTCGACGCCATCGCCGCGCAAATCCACTTCAATTGCCCGCGCCTGCACTCACGTTCTCAAAGCGTGGATGACGCAGTTTCGGGCCTTCTCCAAACAGCGGGAGTTTCCTATGGCTTCGGGCGCGGCAGCATTGCGGTTGATCATGAGCGACCCCATCAACGAGGCGCTGGTACTTTATACGGGCTTCGGCAGCTCGCCGTTCCCGCGCGCCAAGACGCCCCAACTCGTGGCCCGCTTCGGCGAGAGCGAGGGGCAGGAGCTCAAGCAGCGCATCGTCGGTCTGCTCGAAGAGCTGCAGCAGCCAATCGAAGGGCTGGAGAAGCGTTCCAGGAAAAGCCTCACCGAGCGCGCCATCGAGCAGCTTTCCCCCAAACACCCCGAACTCGACGAGTCGGGACTGAAAGCGCTCGCGTGGACCTTTGCCTTCGGCCTCCGCTGAGCCGTGACGATCGTTCGATATTGTCGAACGCTGCGTTCTGGAACCACGGGCGTCCCGCGAGCTTAGCCAAGCAGGACCGAAGTGGCCCTCGGGACGCTCAGGAAAACCCATTTCCTACAGGTCTGTAACCGCACGCACATAGATGTAACCGGGTGCCAAACCTGTGCCCCTGCGTCATCGGCGTGCCTGCTTGCAGAACGTACCTCAGGGCACTTATTTGCCCTAGGTCACATTTTGATACTGGAGTGCAGCAAATGACCAAACCCAAGATTGGCGTCATCATCAGCTCGACGCGTCCCACCCGCTTCGGCGAGAAGCCGGCCAAGTGGATCGCCGAGCATGCCAAGGCGCGCGGCGACATCGACGTCGAGATCGTCGACCTGCGCGACTACCCGCTTCCGCTGTTCGATGCCCCAGCCTCGGACTTCTGGATGCCGACCCCGAACGAAGTCGCCGCCAAGTGGCAGGCCAAGCTCAACGAGTTCGACGGCTATATCGTCGTGACCGCCGAGTATAACCGCTCGATCACCGGCGCGCTGAAGAACGCCATCGACTGGGCCTACAAGCCCTTCATGCGCAAGGCCGTGGCCTTCGTCGGCTACGGTTCGGTGGGCGGCGCCCGCGCCATCGAGCACCTGCGCAACATCATGGTCGAGCTGCAGGCCGTGCCGGTGCGCCATGCCGTGCATATCGGCGGCTCCGACTTCGTGCCCCTGATGATGGGCCAGAAGACCTGGGAAGAGACCGCGCCGCGCTTCGACGCCTTCGTGCCCGAGCTGCTCGACAACCTGGTGTGGTGGACCAACGCCACCAAGACCGCCCGCGAGGGGGATGCCGCCAAGGTCGCGAGCCAGGCTGCCTAAGCCTTTCCGGGGCCTCTTCTCCTTTCGCGGGCCCCGGCAGGGGAGCGGCGCACCCCTTCATGCCGCTCCCTTCATTTTCTGCTCATCAACCGGCATTCTGTGCATTGCGCTCTTGCACCGGCAGGGGAATTTGTGCGTTGAGTGCCGAGGGTGAGCGGGTGTATTGAGCCGCCCACCCGATAACCGGGTGAGCGAAGCGCATATGACGCAGACCACTACGTCCGGCACTCAGACCGCCGGCGCTGCGACGACCGCCGAAAACGGCCACGCAAAATCCAACAAGCTGCCCATGCTCGTCCTCGGCGCCATCGGCGTCGTGTACGGCGACATCGGCACCAGCCCCATCTACGCCTTCCGGCAGGCGATGGCAGTCCGCCCGGGCGCAGCCTCCACCGAGGCGGAAGTCCTCGGGCTCCTGTCGCTCATCGTCTGGGCGCTGACGGCAACCGTCACCATCAAGTACATCTTCTTCGTCACCCGCGCCGACAACAAGGGCGAGGGCGGCACGCTGTCGCTGATGTCGCTCGCCAAGTCCGGCTTCAGCAAGGGCGGTGGCTGGATCACCGCGCTGGGCGTCCTCGGCGCGGCGCTGTTCTTCGGCGACGCCATCATCACCCCCGCCATCTCCGTCCTGTCGGCGGTGGAAGGCGTAAAGCTGGTCGCGCCGCAGCTTTCCAACTGGGTGGTGCCGATCACCGTGGTCATCATCATCGCCCTGTTCGCGGCGCAGCGACTCGGGACGGCCAAAGTCTCCGCCATCTTCGGCCCGGTGATGACAATCTGGTTCCTGACGTTGGGCATCTCCGGCGGCGTGCACATCCTCGACAAGCCCGAGATTCTGCTGGCGCTCAACCCGGCCTACGGCATCGGCTTCCTCGTCACCCACTGGGGAATCGCCTTCGTGGTGATCGGCGCCATCTTCCTCGCCGTCACCGGTGCCGAAGCCCTCTATGTCGACATGGGCCATTTCGGCCGCCGGCCGATCGTCGTTGCCTGGTTCGTGCTGGCCTTCCCGTGCCTGCTGCTCAACTATTTCGGGCAGGGCGCCTTCGTGCTGTTCCACGGCATCGACAATACCGACAACCCGTTCTTCCAGATGCAGCCGGACTGGTTCCTGATGCCCTTCGTCGGCCTCGCCACGCTGGCCACGGTGATCGCCAGCCAGGCGGTGATCTCGGGCACCTACAGCCTCGCGCAGCAGGCGATCGCCCTCAACTTCCTCCCCCGCATGACAGTCCGGCACACCTCCGATACGCAGTCGGGGCAGATCTACATGCCGCAGATCAACACGCTGCTCATGCTTCTCGTGCTGCTGCTGGTCGTCTCCTTCGGCAGCTCCGCTTCCCTGTCGAACGCCTACGGCATCGCGGTCAGCGGTGTGATGTTGGTGACGGGCGTGCTGCTGGCGGTCGTGATGTGGCGGCGCTGGAACTGGTCGCCGGTGCTGGTGCTGCTGGTCGTGGTGCCCTTCCTCATCCTCGATGGCGGCTTCTTTGCTGCCAACGTGGCCAAGATCCTGCAGGGCGGCTGGGTCCCGGCCGCGGCCGCGGCGGCGGTAGCGGTCACGATGACGATCTGGATCGCCGGCCGGAAACGGCTCGCCGAGAAGACCCGTCGCGACGAGGTGCCGCTGGCCTTCCTCGTCGAGAACCTCTCCAAGAAACGCCCGACCATCGTGCCGGGCACGGCGATCTTCCTCACCTCCG
>JAEYTN010000246.1 GCA_023433985.1 Pseudomonadota bacterium
GACCAGGAGCCACTGATCATTGTCCGCACCGGAGGCAAGCCCGCCGCGGTACTGATGTCGCTGGAGGACTATAACTCGCTCACCGAGACCGACTACCTCCTCAGCACACCCGCCAATCGGGAACAGCTGATGAAGTCGATCAAGGAGTACGAGGACGGGAAACTCATCGAGGCGCCCTGGCCTGAATGAAGCTCCAGTTCACCGAGACCGGCTGGGAACACTACGAGTACTGGCAGACTGCGGATGCCAGGATACTTGCAAAGATCAACGAGTTGCTAAAGGACTGTCGACGCAGTCCATACTCCGGAATTGGCAAACCCGAGGCCCTCAGGAACAACCTGTCGGGTTGGAGGTCCCGGCGCATAAGTGAGGAGCACCGCCTGGTCTACCGCGTCGACGGCGAGGTGCTCATCGTTGCCCAATGCCGCTACCACTATTCCAGATAGCTACCGCTTCCGGCTCTTCACGTTGGCCTTGAGGTCCGGCTTTTTCGGGCGGGTCCAGCCCTTGGGCGGCTGCACCACCGGGACGTTGGTGCCCAGCCCCATCGAGCCCGGGGGCGGCTGCTTGGCCTGCACTGCGCCGCGCAACTCGGCGATGGCGTCGCGGAAGCGGGCGGCAGCTTCGTAATCCTCGCGGGCGACGGCCTCCGCCATCTGCTTTTCGAGCGCGGCGATCTTGCGGTCGTTGTTGATGAGCGACATCGGCGGCCTCAGGTGGCGGAGAGGAAGACCTGCATCTCGTCGAGGGTGGCGGCCTCGGATGCCGGCTTGTCCCACCTTATCCGGTTGATGCGGGGGAAGCGAAGGGCCACGCCGGATTTGTGCCGGCTCGAGGCCTGTGCCGAGTCGAACGCCACCTCGAACACCAGCTCCTTCGACACCTCGCGCACCGGGCCGAAGGCGGCGACGGTGTTGTTGCGCACCCACTTGTCGAGCTGCTTCAGCTCCTCGTCGGTGAAGCCGAAATAGGCCTTGCCGATAGGGACGATCTCGTTCCCCTTCCACACCCCGAACGTGTAGTCCGAGTAGAAGCTCGAGCGCTTGCCGTGGCCGCGCTGAGCGTACATCAGGATGGCATCGACCACGTTCGGGTCGCGCTTCCACTTGAACCACAGGCCTTTGGGACGGCCGGGCACATAGGTGGAGGAGCGCAGCTTCAGCATGACGCCCTCATGGCCCTGCTCGGCTGCGCCCCTGCGGCGGATCTCGGCCAACTCGTCCCAGGATTCGAACGGAACGACCGGCGACAGGTCGAGTCGCGTCTGCGGATTCTTCGCGAACCAGGCTTCGAGCCGCGCGCGGCGTTCGGTCCAGGGGAGCGCGCGGATATCCTCGCTGCCATCGAACAGCATGTCGTAGACGCGGATGAAGGCGGGATAGGCGGTGAGATGCTTGGCGATGGCGGTCTTGCGGTTGAGCCGCTGCTGCAGGTCGTTGAACGAGGCCGGCTCGAAATCGTGGCCGACCAGCAGCTCGCCATCGAGCACCGCGTCGCCGAACACCGCCTCGGTGACGTCGGGGAACGCGTCGGCGATGTCGTCGCCGGTGCGGCTGAACAGCGAGACCTTGCCGCGCGCCGCGATCAGCTGGACGCGGATGCCATCCCACTTCCATTCGGCGACGAAATCCTTCGGATCGAGCTTTTCGAGGTCTTTCTCCTCGTCGATGGGGTTCGACAGCATCAGCGGGTGGAAGCGCGAGGCGTGGTCGATGTCCGGGCGCTCGGTCTTGCCGTCGAGCCAGTCGAAGAGTTCGGTGTAAGGCACATGGAGGCCGTTCCACACTTCCTCGATCTCCTGGATCGGCTTGCCGCTCATTTCGGCGAGTGCCGTCTTGGCGAGGCGGGCGGAGACACCGATGCGCAGCGCGCCGGTGGCGAACTTCACCAGCGCCCAGCGCTCGTTGATTGAGGCGCGTGTGAGCAGCGAGCCGATGAGCCGCGGCAGCTCGGCCTTGCTGGTCATGTTGAAGAGCTCGACGAGGTCGCTGAGCGACGGCAGCGGCTCGGTGCCGCCATGATGCGGCCAGATCAGCGCGATGGTTTCACCGAGGTCGCCGACATAGTCGTAGCTGAGCGCGAAAAGGTGCGGGTCGACCTCCGCCAGCACCACGTCGCGCAGCACCGCCGGCTTCACATTCTTGAAGGTCAGCGAGCCGGTGAGGATAGCGAGGCCGAAGCCGCGATCCGGGTCGGGCGTCGAGCGGAAATACTCGACCATAGCCTCGAGCTTGCGGTTGCGCGAGGGTGTGAGGACGAGCGTTTCCATGAGCGCGGCAAAGGCCCTCATTCGCCCTCCTCCTCGCCTTCCTCGTAGGCCTGGATGTTGAGGGGCTCCGCCTCGAGCCCCTGCTGCCGGCAGTGGTAGACCAGCGCATCCTCGCGTCCATGCGTGACCCACACCTTGCTGGCGCCGGTATCGGCGATGGTTTGCCTGAGCTCGTTCCAGTCGGCGTGATCGGAGATAACGAGCGGCAGCTCCACCCCACCCTGCTTCGCACGCTGCTTCACGCTCATCCAGCCGGACGCGACGGCCAGGACCGGATCAGGGAGGCGGCGGCTCCAACGGTCCTTGATGGCGGAGGGCGGGGCAATGATGATCTGGCCCTTGAGCTCCTCCTTGGTCGCTTCGAGCGACGGCTTCAGCACGCCGAGCGGAATGCCGCGCTCGACGTAGAGTTCGCAGAGCCGGATCATGGCGCCGTGAAGGTAGATCGGCGCATCCCACCCCGCGTCGCGCAGCAGCGCGATCACCCGCTGCGCCTTGCCCAGCGCGTAGCAGCCGATGACGTGCGAGCGCTCGGGGAAGGTCGCGACAGAACGCAGCAGCCGGTTGATCTCGTCGAGGGGTTTGGGGTGCTGGAACACCGGCAACCCGAAGGTCGCCTCCGTAATGAACAGGTCGCATTCGGCCAGCTCGAATGTCTGCGCGGTGCGGTCCGGAAGACGCTTGTAGTCGCCGGTGAACACGGCGCGCTGGCCCTTGTGCTCGAGCAGCACCTGCGCCGAGCCGAGTATGTGGCCGGCCGGGAAGAAGGTGATAGTAACATCGTCCACTTGCAGTGGCGTGTTGAACTCGAGCGGCTGGAACTGCCCCGCGCAATCCTCGCCGTAGCGCACCTTCATGATGGCGATGGTGTCTGGCGTGGCGAGGACTGCACCATGGCCGGACCGCGCATGGTCGGAATGGCCGTGCGTGATGATCGCCCGGGCCCGCGGCTCGGGTGGATCGATATAGGCATCGATGGGGATGACGCGCAGGTCGCGATCGAGGAACGGGGCGGGCATGGCGGCAGGATGTTAGCGGCAAGTGCTGCTAAACGCACCAAAAGCCGGTTCGTCACACTAGTAGTGGCAAGTTGTTGGGACTAGGGTCCGCACCACCACACCAAATTCGTACCGGGGCCGCAATGGAAAGCCTGCTTGCACTCGCCGCGTCGCATCCGACCCGCACTTACGCCGCCGGCGAAATCCTGATCGGACAAGGGTTCGAAGGCGGCGACCTGTTCATCCTCGAAAGCGGACAACTGGCGGTGGAGCGCGATGGGGTGAGAATCGCCACCATCTCCACGCCGGGATCCTTGATCGGCGAGATGTCCGTCGTGCTGGGCACGCTCAGCAGCGCCACCGTGCAGACCGAAAAGCCGACGACGGTGCGGGTGATCCGCGATGCGCGGCAGTATCTGCAGACCGACCCCGCGCTGACCTTCCGGGTCGCCTGGCTGATGGCCAACCGGCTCGACGCCACCTCGGCCTACCTGGTGCAATTGAGCAAGGATCATGCGGGCAAGCCCGAGGGCGGGCTGCTCGGCCGCATCCTCACCTCGCTGAACTCGCCCGACGACAAGCGCTACGTTACGGTGAGCCGGGGCGACATGTTCGGCGACGGACCGCCCGCCTGAAAACGCAAGAGCAAGAACGAGGTACACCATGCGCCGCACCGACCACCCGGCGGGCACAGTCCATACCATTTCCGTCGAAGGCAAGTCGCTGGTCAACAACCGGCTGGGTGACCCGACGACGCGCCGGATCGACGTCTACGTGCCTGCGGGGCAAGACGGCAGCGGCCTGCCCCTGCTCGTCGACCTCGTCGGCTTCACCGCCGGCGGCCCGGCTCACACCAACTGGCGGAACTTCGGCGAGAACGTGCCCGAGCGGCTCGACCGGCTGATCGGCGACGGAAAGATGCCGCCGGTGGTGGTGGCGTTCCCCGATTGCTTCACCCGGCTGGGTGGCAACCAATATGTGAACAGTGCCGCGATGGGGAACTGGGAGGACTTTCTCATCGAGGAGATGCTCCCGGCGGTGGAAGGCCAGTACAGCTGCGGCGGAACGGGCCGGCGCGGCGTGTTCGGCAAGAGCTCCGGCGGCCACGGCTCGCTGGTGCATGCTATGCTGCACCCCGACGTCTGGGCCGCGGCGGCAAGCCACTCGGGCGATGCCGGGTTCGACAACCTCTATATCAGCGAGTTCCCCAAGCTGCTGCGCCAACTGGCCAAGGCGGGCTCGATCGAGGAGTGGATCAAGAAGTTCGAAGCCAAGCTCAAGCCCGGCAACGACGACTGGATGGTGCTGCTGATGCTGGCCCAGGCCGCCTGCTTCGATCCCGATCCCGACGCGGCAACCTTCGTCGGCCTGCGGCTGCCGGTGACCTGGGACACCTGCGAGTTGATCGAGGAGCGGTGGCAGAACTGGCTGAAGTTCGATCCGGCGGAGCTGGTGAAGACCCACGCCGAGGCGGTAGGTCAGCTCAAGGCGTTCTATTTCGACTGCGGGACAGAGGACCAGTACAACATCCTCTACGGCAGCCGGCGCATCCACAAGGCGCTCGAGGCGCGGGGGATAGCCCACCGCTACGAGGAGTTCCCCGACGACCACACGAACGTGGACTACCGGATGGACGAGAGCCTGCCGATGCTGGCGAAGGCGCTGAGCGCCTAGAGCGGGCGCTGGACGCCCCCTCCACCACGTTTCGCGTGGTCCCCCTCCCCCGCTTCGCGGTGGAGGACCCGGTCTACCTCACCGCCCGTGACCGCGACGCTGCCAAGGGCAGCGGGCGCTCCCTCACAGCACCTTCGTGACCTTGAGGAAGCCGCCGCGTTCGTCGTTTGCGGCCTTGATGGCGGTTTCCGAGCCGAGGACCACGACCTGGCCCTGGCGGGCAACCTTGTCGAGCGCTTCGGCCAGCGCCTTGAAGTCATGGGCCGAGGCGCCAAGGATTTCCTCGCGGCGGCGCTGCCGGTCTTCGTCGGTGTCGCCCGAGAGTTCCCAGATCAGCGAGGTGAAACCCTTGGCGTCGGGCAGCCGGTAGGTATCGACCGAGCCGATGACCCCGATGACCGAGCGCACGAGATCCTGCTCGCCGACGCCGGCAGCAAGGAACTTCGCCGCCCCATCATAGACGTCGAGCGTCTCGATCAGGTTGGGATCGCGGTAGGAGGTGAAGGCGAAGGTGCCGGCGAACGGGTCGAAGCCCGACGAGCCGCCATAGGCGCCGCCCTGCACGCGGACCTTGTCCCACATGTAGGTGGTGTTGAGGTGCTTGATGGCGACGGCCGTCGCGCCCGTCGGCGTGAAGCCGAGTTCCTTGAGGTTTGCACCCTTGGCCACGTAGTTGACCTGCCCCGGGAAGGTGAGGCCTTCCGATTGCGGACCGGGTGCGAAGCCCCAGCCCTCGGCCGCCGCCCCCTGCCCTGCCGGTAGCGCACCGATGAACGCTGCAAGCTCGGGCTTCAGCGCTGCGATGGCGAAGCTATCGGCGGTGACGTTGGCGACGGCGCCCTTGCGGCCGATCAGCAGGGCGCGGATTTCCTCGAGCGCCGACTGCACCTTCGGCCAGTCGCTATCGATGAGCTTCACCAGTTCCTTGAGGAAGAAGTAGTAGCTGACGCCGCCCAGCGTCTCGTTGAGCCAGTCGGCCTCCGTGAAGCCCGCCCTCACGCGCATCGAGACGATGCCGTTGCCGCTGCCTGCGAGGCCGCTTTCGAACCCGGCCTTGGATTCGAGCACCATCTGCTTGATGCGCTCGCGGTTGTCGAAGCGGGCGTCGGTCAGCACGTCGCGCATGATCGACAGCAGGTCGGCCGTGTGCTCCGACGTCGCCTTGCCGCGCAGGAACAGCCACGCCGCGGTGCCCTTGCCGTCGCGCCGGGTCGAGTTCCAGCGGGTCGCACCGACGCCGCCCGTGGTGCGGCCGATGCGCTGCGTAAGGGCGACGAAGTCTTCCTTGCTGGTGCCGGTCTGGGTCAGCGCCCGGGTGAAGAGCGGCAGGTAGGGCAGCAGCCGCCCGGGCACTGCCTTCAGGTCGAAGCCGAGATCGAGGTAGATGACGCCGTTGGTCGGCAGGTCGTGGACATACAGCGGGATGCCCGCCAGTTCCTCGCGGGCGATCGGGATCGGCTTGTTGGCCCGCGGCAGATCCTCCAGCGTCAGTGCCGGAATCCTGGCCAGCGCCTCGGGCGGGTCGCCGGCTTCCTGCAGGGCCTTGAGATGGGTGGTCTGTTCGGCCACCGCCGCGATCCCGGCAGGATCGAGCCCCTGCTGCGCCTGGTCGAGGCGCGCACGCTCCTCGGCTGCCTCCTCGGCCGCCTTGTTCGGGTCGGCGGTGAGCAGCACGGTGGTGCGGTGGCGGTTGTCGAGCAACTGCGACTTGATCAGGCCCTCGAAGTATTTCTCGCCTTTGACAAGCCGCTCCTTGATCGCCGTCAGCGGCCCCTCGAAGGTCAGCGGGCTCAGCGGATCGCCGCCATAGAGCCAGCTGCCCATCGAACGGAACATCAGCGCGATGCCGCGCGGGAACGAGCCGGTGTTGTTTTCGCGCAGCGAGAATTCGGCTGTGTTCATCGCCGCCTCGATGGTGAGCGGATCGATGCCCTCGGCGCTGAGCTTTTCCAGCGTCTCGACGATCAGCGCCTCGACCTTGGGAGCGGCATCGTCCGCGATGCCCTTGAGGCCGAAGGTGAAATAGGGCTGCTGGATGCCGTCGGCGAAGCCGGACCCGGTGAGGCCTTCGCCAAGACCGGAATCGATCATCGCCTTCCTGAGCGGCGCGGCCGGCGTGCCGACCAGCACGGATTCGAGCACGTTGAGCCCCAGCATCAGCTCGGGGTCGGTGATCTGGTCGAGCATCCAGTTGACCGACACCAGCGCCGACTTCTTGCCGGCTTCGTCGGCGCTCGCCGCGAAGGTTTCGTGCACCTGCCGGGGCTCGCTCCAGCGCGGCTGGATGGCGATATCGGACCTGGGGTCGATGCGGTCGAACTGGCCGAAATACTCCTCGAGCAGTTCGAGGCGCTTCACCGGATCGTCGTCGCCGTAGAACACCACACGCGCGTTG
>JAEYTN010000063.1 GCA_023433985.1 Pseudomonadota bacterium
GGCGTGGTGATGCTGATCGCCGCGCTGCTGCAGCCGGGCTGGCCAGTGCTGGCGTTGCTGGTCGTCGCAGGCCTCGGCATCGGCGCCGCGCAAGGGGTGTTCTGGGCCGTCCCGAGCAAGGTCGGCATCGGCGGCAACAAGGTCCCCGTCGGGGCGATCGCGTTGATCAGCATGTTCGGCACCGCGGGCGGCATCATCGGGCCATGGCTGACCGGCGCCCTGGTCGCGGCGACCGACAGCTTTTCGCTAGCCATCGCCGTGCTCGCGTCGCTGTTGATCCTCGCGCTGCCGGTCATTGCGCTGCGGCCTGCGGCCCACAGGAGGCCCGCGCCCGAGTTATCCTGACGCCCCGCGTCCGAGGAGTTCGGCAGCCTTCTCCGCGATCATGACCGTGGGCGCGTGCGTGTTGCCCCGGATGATGGTCGGCATCACCGAAGCATCGGCCACCCGCAGGCCCTCGACTCCCACGACCCTCAGGTCGCTGCCGACCACGCTGCCCATCGCGCAAGTCCCGACCGGATGGCCGGCGCTGATCAGCGAGGCGCGCAGCCAAGCGTCGATCTCATCGTCGCTCTGCACCTGGAGCCCCGGCGCGAGCTCGGCTTCGACGCGTGCGGCCGCGGCGGGAGCCTCGAAGAACCGCCGGATGAAGCGGAACGCACGCCGCAGGCGCTCCCGGTCGCCTTCGGTGCTCATGAAATTGAACTGCACCGCCGGCAGAGCCAGCCGGTCCTCCGAACGCAGCGTGACCTCGCCCCGGCTCTCCGGGTCGAGCAGGATCGAGCCGCACGAGAACAGCGCCATGGGCGGCTTGCGCCAGCCGGGGAACCACGGCCGCGCATCGTAGCCGCTGTGGACGATCTGGAACTGCAGGTCGGGCCGCGACTGATCCTCGCCCGAGCGCACGAATCCCTGGATCGACATCGGGCTCTGGCTGGGCAGGCCGCGACCGGTCAGGCGCCAGCGCAGGAACGACCACACGAGCCGGTCGAGACGGATCGCCCGGTTGAACGCAATCGGCTTCGCCGAGCGCATGATCGCCATCGCGATAGGGTGATCCTGCAGGTTCTGGCCCACGCCGGGAAGGTCGCGGATCGTGGCAATGCCCCAAGCCTGAAGTTCGGCGCCCGGGCCGAGGCCCGAGTGCATTAGCAGGTGGGGGCTGTTGAGCGCGCCGGCGCAGAGGATCACCTCGCCGCGGCACCGCAGCACGCGGACCTCGGCACCGTCGGCCAGCTCGATGCCGCTCGCCCGGTTCCCGCGGAAAAGGACGCGGCGAACTGTGGCATTGGACACGACCGCGAGATTGGCCCTCCCCGCGACCGGATCGATGAACGCGCGCATCGTGCTTGCCCGCCGACCCTGCCGGATCGTGCAGTCAGGCATGCCGAAGCCTTCGGGCTGCGCGACATTGAAGTCCGGACACTCGTCGTAGCCGAGCGAGCGGGCCGCTTCGAGGAATGCCGGGTATAGCACGGGGTCCGGCCGCATGGGCGAGACATGCATCTCGCCGCGCGATCCATGCTCCGGGGTGTCGCCGCGCCAGTTGGCCTCCGAACGCCTGAACAGCGGCAGGACGTCCTCGTAGCCCCAGCCGGCGTGCCCGGCATCACGCCAAGCATCGTAGTCGGCCGCGGCACCGCGGATGTACATCGTGCCGTTGATCGAGGACGAGCCGCCGAGCACCCTGCCGCGCGGGATCGGCTGCCGGCGGCCCTCAAGGTTGGGATCGGGCTCGCTCTCGTACCCCCACGTGAAGCGCGGCGAGGCAGCCGCCTGCATCCAGGTCAGCGGCATGTCGATCAGCGGATGGCGGCACTCGCCGCCAGCCTCGACCAGCGCCACGCGCACGCGCGGATCCGCGCTCAGCCGGTTCGCGAGGACGCACCCGGCGCTGCCGGCGCCGACGACGATGTAATCGAACTCTTCCACTCCGCCCGCCATCCTGTTGGATTCGTCCGAGGCTTAGCGCATATGCGGCGGGTCGCGGTGGTTTTCTCCACCCACGCAGGCAAGGGGAGGAGCCACTTGCAAGTACCCGCGCTCGAGCTGGCATTCAGCGCGCGCCTCGATTTCGACGAAGGACCCCGCGTGCGATTCCGCCCTGGGAGCACCGAGTTCACACGCGGGTTCGTCGCGGTCGTTGGTGGCGAGATCAGCGGGCGGCGCCTCACGGGGCGCGTGGTGCCCTACTCGGGCGGCGATTGGCCGAGGATTTGGGACAGCGGGCTGGTCGAGTTCGAGGCGCATTACTTGCTCGAGGCCTCCGACGGCGCGCCGATCTACATCCACAACCGCGGGATCGCCTATTCGCGCCCGGAGGTCCTCGCCCGTCTCGAAGCCGGGGAGGAAGTCGCGCCGGAGGACAGTTACTGCCGCATCACCCCCCGGTTCGAGGCCCCACAGGGACCCCACGACTGGCTGAACCGGACTATGTTCGTCGGCGTAGCCGAACGGCGGGGCGGATCGACTCTGTTCGACTACTACAGGGTGACCTGACGGTGGCGGGCTGGCTCTCGGTCGCCGATCAGCTCGCGATTCGCGAGGTGATCGCGCGCTACGCCTGGGCGCTCGATACCGGCGATGTCGAGGGCTTCGTCGCCTGCTTCTGCCGCGAAGGCGTGCTGCTGTGGGATGCGTTCGAGGAGCCGCAGCGGTGGGAAGGCCACGCCGCGCTGCGCCACTTCGCGATGTTCTTCCGCGACCAGCCGACCTCCGCCGGGCGCCAGCATCACGTGACCAACACCTTGGTGACCGCGTTCGACGGTGGTGCCCAAAGCCGGTCCTACGCGGCCGTGGCCCTGCGGCAGGGCGACGGGCCGCACCTCCTCCACGTCATGGGCTATTACGAGGACCTGTTCCGCCTGGAGGACGGGCAATGGCGTCTCGCAGAGCGGGTCATCCGCGACTGGTCGGGTCCGATACTCGCGGCATTCGCCGGACAGACGGGCGAGCGGGTGACGCGCCCGATGCCTTCCGTGCTTGCAGGGGCAGTCTACAAGCGGGGGTGAGGCCTGGCCTCGGCCTCAGAACGTCGAGGTCGTCGCGCCGCCGTCGATCACCAGGCTCTGGCCGGTTACGTAGTTGGACTGCGCGCTGCAGAACATCGCTACGAACGCGCCGACGTCATCGCAATCGCCAAACCGGCCGGCGGCGATGCGCCATTCGCGCGAGAACTCGGCCACCTCGTGCTCGTAGGTCGTCCCGTTCGCCCGGGCTCGCTCGGTGAACTGCGCCTCCACGAACGCGCTGTGGTGCATTCCGGGCAGGAGGTTGTTGATCGTCACGTTGTGCTTAGCAACGACCTTGGACACGGCGACCGTGTAGTTGGCCAGCGCGGCGCGCGTGGCGCCGGAAAGCACGCGGATCTCGCCAGGGTATTTGGCGGCTACGGTGGCGATATTGACGATCCGCCCCCACCCGCGCGCGACCATGCCGTCGAGCACCGCCCGCATGAACTCGACAGGGGAAAGC
>JAEYTN010000362.1 GCA_023433985.1 Pseudomonadota bacterium
TGGGGCGGCGAGGTGCTGGAACTGGTCCGCCCGAGCCTGATCAAGACCACCGAACTCTATGAGCCGGACTGGACCGATGGCGCGACGGTCGTCACCAACCGGCTGACGGAGCAGGACGGCGTCACCACCTCGGTGGTCACCGTCCTCTACCCGACCAAGGAGGCGCGCGACGGCGCCACGGCCACGCCGATGGCCGAGGGCATGGAGCACAGCTACCAGCGCCTCGACGCCCTGCTCGCCGACGCCCCGGCCCCCTGACCACCGCCCGCAAGGGCACGACCACCGCCTGCGACTGCCCGCCCGCCGAGCCTTGCGCCCGGGGGACCGGTGAACACAACCTGAGGAGAGACAAATGGCTACCCCCAAGATCATGCCGTGCCTGTGGATCGACGGCCGCATCGACGAGATGGTCGATTTCTACGTCGCGACGTTCAAGGATGCCGAAATTCACGACAAGACGCCCGGGCCGGACGGCGGCACGCTGACCATCACCTTCCGCCTCAAGGATCAGGAGTTCATGGCCCTGAACGGCGGCCCCGGCCCGCACTTCAAGTTCAACGAGTCGGTCTCGTTCACCGTCGACTGCGCGGACCAGGCCGAGATCGACTACTACTGGAACGCGCTCGTTGCCGATGGCGGCGAGGAATCCATGTGCGGCTGGCTCAAGGACAAGTTCGGGCTCAGCTGGCAGATCGTGCCCAACAACGCCATGAGCCTCGTCTGGGACAAGAACAACCCCGAAGGCGCCGCCCGCGCCCAGCAGGCCATGTTCCAGATGCGCAAGCTGGTGATCGCCGATCTCCAGGCTGCCTACGACGGCAAATGAGCGAACTCAGGGCCGCCCCCTTGCTCGTCCGGCTGCATACCATGCAGTCGGACGAGGCGCGGTTGCACTACCTCGGGCTCGGCAAGCCGGCCGGCTAGCGCTCAGTGCGCCCGTGGGCCCGTCTCGTCGTCGGGCTCGCCGCTTTCCCAGGCGATCGACGTATCGCCCTCGGGCTCGGCGCGGCGCCTCAGCAGCCGGTCCAGCCACTCGCGAAAATGCCGGCCCGCCTGCTGGAGGGCCACGGGATCGATCAGCGGACGGTGCGGTGCGGGGTCGAGCGTGCTCATACCCCGATGCTGCGCCTCAATTCTAAAAGTTTCCTGACAGCCCCGCGCCTACTTGTAAAAGCCGTCGCGCAGGTTGATGCCGTGCTCGAGATAAAGCTTCATCGCGATCAGCATCCCGGCCCAGCCCTCGGTATTGCCGATGGCGCCGTCGATGCCCTTCTGGGTTTCGGTGAAGCCTGCCTCGACGATGGTGACGAGCGTCCGCCCGTCCTCCAGTCCCTCGAACGTCATCGTGACGGTGGTCTCGCCCTCTCCCTCCGACGAGCCCCAGCGCAGCACGATCCGGCTGTCCTCGACCACTTCGACAACGTGGACGGGAAAGGCGCCGGGGAAGTCGGCAAAGTCCCAGGTCACCGTCGCGCCCGTCACCAGCCGCCCCTCTGCACCGCCGGTGGTGAAATAGCCCGACAGCTTCGCCGGATCGGCGACCGCCTCGAACACCTCGTGCACCGGCTTGGAGATCCGGCCCGACACTTTCGCCTTGATGTCCATCATGTCCTCCTTGTCAGGCGGGCAATAATGTTATAAAAATATAACATGTCAAGCGAGGACGAAGACGACAGGATTTTCAAGGCCCTGAGCAACCGGGTGCGCCGCCGCATGCTCGATCGCCTGAAGGCAGACCCTGCCACCACCGGCGCCCTCTGCGACGCCTTCCCCGAGCTCGACCGCTGCACGGTGATGCAGCACCTCAAGGTGCTCGAGGACGCCGGGTTGGTCGTCGCCCGCCGCAACGGCCGCGAACGCTGGAACCACCTCAACGCCATCCCGATTCAGGCCCTGCACGAACGGTGGATCGGCGGCTACGCCGCCTACGCTGCGGACAGGCTGCTGCAGCTGGAGAAGGGGCTGGCCGAGCAGATACGCTGAAGCGGCAAGGGTCCTCCACCGCGAAGCGGGGGACGACCCAGACCTCAGCGCAGGCCGCCGCCCCCTACCCCACGTCACGCTTTTCGCGCTAACACTGCTGCCATCACACTATCCACACGAGTCCCATGGCCCCTACCACCTACGCCAGCCCGATTGCCGGGCTGCCGCCGCAGAGCGCGATCCATACCGGGCGCGCCGTCTTCACCGAGGCCTATGCCGTCATCCCGCACGGCGTGATGCGCGACATCGTGACGAGCTACCTGCCGCACTGGAGCGATACCCGCGCCTGGGTCATCGCCCGGCCGATGACCGGCTTCTCCGAAACCTTCTCGCAGTACATCGTCGAGGTCTTCCCCGGCGGCGGCAGCCAGCGGCCCGAGCCCAACCCCGAGGCCGAGGGCGTGCTCTTCGTCCTCGAGGGCCAGGCGGCGCTTACGGTCGACGGCAAGGCGCACGCGCTGAAGCCGGGCGGCTATGCCTTCGTGCCCCCCGGCTGCAACTGGACCCTCACCAACCGCTCCGCCGCCCCGGTCCGCTTCAGCTGGATCCGCAAGCGCTACGAGGTGGTGGACGGCATCGACGTCCCGGCCGCGTTCGTCGCCAACGAGCAGGACGAGCCGATCATCTGGATGCCGGACACCAAGAATACCTGGGGCACGACGCGCTTCGTCGATCCCACCGACGTGCGGCACGACATGCACGTCAACATCGTCACGCTGGAGCCCGGCGCCGTGATCCCCTTCGAGGAGACGCACGTGATGGAGCACGGCCTCTACGTGCTCGAGGGCAAGGCAGTGTACCGGCTCAACCGCGACTGGGTGGAAGTCGAGGCCGGCGATTTCATGTGGCTGCGCGCCTTTTGCCCCCAGGCCTGCTACGCCGGGCCCTCGCGCTTCCGCTACCTGCTCTATAAAGACGTGAATCGACACATGAAGTTGGGGCTCTAGCATGCTGAAACGACTCCTGGTTCCCGCCCTGCTGTTCGCCACGCCGGCCTTTGCGCTGGATGCGACGCCGCAGGCCTACCAGAACCTGCTCACGCCGCTGCTGCAGTCGGGCACCGACGTGCTCGGCGATCCGCTGGTCTACCCGGAGGGGACGCCCAACGTCACCGCCGCCATCGTCACCATCCCGCCCGGCGGCGAAACGGGGCTGCACAGCCACGAGGTCCCGCTCTTTGCCTACATCCTCGAGGGCGAGCTGACCGTCGACTACGGCGACAAGGGCAAGAAGACCTATCGAGCCGGCGAACCGGTGCTGGAAGCGCAGAACCATGCGCACAACGGCGTCAACACCGGCACCGTGCCCATGAAGCTGCTCGCCGTCTATATCGGCAGCACCGACAAGCGGAACACCGTGGCCCAATGACCCGGACCATCGTCATCGAGCCGCTGACCCGCGAGGCCTATGCCCCCTTCGGGCAGGTCATCGAGGTCGAAGGCGCCCACCACTATCCGATCAATGGCGGCATGACCGAGCGCTACCATGATCTGGCGAGGGTCGAACTCGGCGGCGTCCATCCCCGTCCCCTCGTCTCGATCGCGCGTGGAAAACCCTACGCCCTGCCGCTGACCCTGAGCATGGTGGAGCGCCATCCGCTGGGCAGCCAGGCCTTCTACCCGCTGGCGCCGCGCCCCTTCCTCTCCATCGTCTGCCCCGATGAAGGGGGCGTCCCTGGCACGCCGCGCGCTTTCCTCTGCGCCCCCGGCCAGGGCATCAACATGGCGATGAACACCTGGCACGGCGTGCTCACGCCGCTCGGCGAGGTCACTGATTTCCTGATCGTCGACCGCGGCGGCGAGGGCAACAACCTCGAGGAACACTTCTTCGACGAGCCCTGGCTGGTCATCGAGCGGCGCTGACTGTCGCGGCGGCGTTGCATTTCCTCCATAATCTCGGGCCAAGGTCATCGCCTGGGGCATGGGGCATGGAGGGCTCATCGATGCGTATCTTCGGTCTGGGCGCTGCAATTGCGGCGCTGATCCTCGTTTCCGCCGTTCCGGCTCTCGCCGAGCGCATCACGCTCAAGGGCGACGTCACCTATCGCGAGCGCATCGCGCTGCCCGAGGCCGGCACGCTGTCGGTGGCGCTGATCGACCTCACGGCCCCCGAACGGCCCGGCCTCAACGCGACCGGAGCCATCGCCAGTCCCGGCAAGGTGCCGATCACCTTTACGCTGAACCTCGATACGGCCCGGCTCGACCCCGCGCACGACTATGCGCTGGTGGCGCAGATCGCCGGTGACGACGGCACCGTGTGGTTCAAGAACACCGAGCCCTACGCCATCGACCCGCTGGAACCGGCCGAGCCCGTCCTCATCATCGTCAACTTCCAGGGCGCCATCGGCACCCCGACAGCCGACGTTCCCGCGGAACCGGCCGCCCCGCCGCCGATCCTCGACATCACCTGGAACGCCCGCAGCATCGCCGGCAACGCGGTCGCGCGCGGCGCCATCTCCTCGCTGTCGATCGCCCCCGACATGCGCGCCGGCGGCCGCGGTGGCTGCAACTCCTGGTTCGCCCAGGCCGCCGTGAACGGCGCCTCGCTGGTCTTCTCCGCCGTCGCCGCCACCCGCATGGCCTGCCTCGACGACGCCATGACTGCGCAGGAAACCGCCTTCTTCGCCGCCCTCTCCGCCACCCGCTTCTGGCGCCTGGACGACGACCAGCTCAGCCTGCTCGACGCAGCCGGCGGAGAGCTTGCGGTGCTGGAGAAGTCGCGGTTCTAGGCCCTGGACGCCCCCTCCTCCATGCTGCGCATGGTCCCCTCGACCGCGAAGCGGGGGAAGGGGACCGGACGAAGTTTGGTGGAGGGGGCGTCCACCGGCACAACGCCTTGACCGCCACGGGCAACTCCCGCACGCTCCGGCACTACCGTCGGAGCCCTCATGGATACCCCTGCCCTCATCGCCCGCCTGCTCGACGTCATCGAGCATGACATCGTCGCCCTCACCCGCTCCGGCGTCGGGGGTGGCAACAAGCTGTTCGGCGCGGCGATCCTTAGGAAATCCGACCTGTCCGTGGTCGTTGCCGAAACCAACAACGAGACCGAGAGCCCGCTCTGGCACGGCGAAATGCACGCCATCAAGCGTTTCTACGAGCTCGATGCCGCGGCCCGCCCCGCCCCGAAGGACTGCATCTTCCTTGCCACCCACGAGCCCTGCTCGCTCTGCCTGAGCGCCATCACCTGGTCGGGCTTCGACAACTTCTACTACCTGTTCAGCTACGAGGAGACGCGCGACGCCTTCGGCATTCCGCACGACATCCGCATCCTGAAGGAAGTCTACGCCGTCCCCGACCCCGACCGGGGTTTCGTTCCCGACGACCGTCCGCTCTACAACCGCAGGAACGCGTTCTTCACTGCCCACGACATCCAGCAGATGATCGCTGGCCTCGACCGCTCCTCCAAGGAGCGCCTGGTCGAGCGCGTGGATAACATCAACGCGGTCTACAACGACCTCTCGGCGGCATACCAGAAGGACAAGGGGAACAAGGGAATCCCGCTCAGCTGAGCGGTGGGGCGGCTTATCCCAGGCTGACGATCGTCGCCGCCGAGAACGCCAGCACGGCGAGCGCCGCGGCGAACAGGATGAGCAGGAGGATTTGCAGCGAGATGTTCATCGGCGAAGGGCCCCCGCCGGCCCGCTGGACCGGCGCTTCGAGCGATTGGGATGCTCAGCGGAGCTCGGCGGCGACGGCGGTTTCCACCGGCAGGCTCGAGGCGGCAAGGCCCAGCGTACCCATCGACATCACGAACAGTGCAACCAGCGCGACTTTGATCATTTTTCAGCCCCCCTAGGGCGTTCGGGCCCTCGGCCCGTGGTGTTCATCTTGGGGGCGAGAATGCGACGCGCGGCTTGAACGTTCCCGGAATTATCCGTTTATCTTCCATTCAGGAATTTTCGGAACTTTCAGCGACGTCAATGGTTTAGCCGCATCGAACGCAAACGGCCCGCGAGGGATTTCCCCGTGGGCCGTTCTGTTCATGGTCGTGGCAATCAGTCGGCAGGCGGCAGTTCCCGCTGCTGCGGACGGGGCATCGGCTGGAGCAGCGGATCGCTCGAAACCGGCAGCCCGGGAATCGGTCCTTCGGGCAACTCCCGCACGCCTACTTTGCCGTCGGGAATCTCTATATCCACCTCGTCCGGCTTGCGGGGAGTCGGCGACGGCTTTTTGGGGTCATGCATGGCTTGCCTCCGTTGCTCGGGGTGTAGCCGACCAACGGGCGCGGCACGCGATCGTTCCGGCAGCCCTTCAAGCCGCCACGTTTCGAAAGCGTAATGCATCCTTCCAATTTGTAACGCGGCTTTCCCGCCGGCCGTCCTACATCGGCGCTGTGAACACGACGGAGACCGGACGTGAACGATTCCCTGAGCCGCCGCCACGCCTTGAAACTCATCGCGGTGACTACGGCCGGCGGCGTGCTGATGAGCCAGGCTGCCTTCGCGCAGGACGCCGCCGCCGAGTCCGCCCTGATGCCCGGCGCCGACGTCTGCGTGCTCACCCCCGAGACCACCGAGGGCCCCTACTATTTCGACCCCGCGCTCGTCCGCGCCGACATAACCGAGGGCACGCAGGCCGGGGTCGCCACCACCGTGCGTCTCTAGGTCGTCGACGCCGCCTGCCGACCCATCGAAGGGGCACGCGTCGACATCTGGCA
>JAEYTN010000405.1 GCA_023433985.1 Pseudomonadota bacterium
GGCCTGAGGGCCCCGGCGAGAGCGGCAAACAGCTCGTCCTGCCCCTGGCCCTCGAGGGCGACGACGCCCGCGACTTCGCCATTGTGGAGGTCGAACGAGACGTCGTGGAGCTTGGTGCCGAGGCGCAGGTTGCGCACGCTGAGGCGGGGCGTGCCCTCCGCCTTGGACGCCGCGGCCGCGGACACTTCGGTCCGGCGGCGCTCGATCTTTTCGCCCAGCATCAGCTCGACGATCTTCTCCTCGATGCCCGGCACGATATCGACGACGCCGACCGTCTGGCCGTCGCGCAGCACGGTGGCGCGGTCGCAGAGCGCCGCGATCTCGACGAAACGGTGGGAGATGAAGATGACGGAGCGGCCCGTCCGGCTCTGTGCCTTAACCACCTCGAGCACGCGCTCGGCGAGATTGGCGGGCAGCGCCGCGGTCATTTCGTCGAGCAGGAGGACGTCGGGCTCGACAGCGAGGGCGCGGGCAAGATCGAGCACGCGCTGGATGGCGAGCGGCACGTCTCGGGCGGTGGTGGTGAGGTCGAGGTCGCCAACACCTAACTCATTGATCCAGCGGCGAAAAGCGTCTTCCGGCGTGCGCGTCAGGCGCAGGTTCTGCAGCACATCGAGGTCGGGGATCAGCGAGGGTTCCTGGTAGACCGGCACCAGCCCGGCGCGGCGCGCCTCGGCCGGCGAGCCGACCTTCCGCTCCACCCCGCGCAGCAGCATGCGCCCGGCGGTGGGCCGGATCGCGCCGGTGAGGATCTTGACCAGGGTGGATTTGCCGGCGCCGTTGGCACCCATCAGCGCATGCACTTCGCCCGGCCGCACCTGCAGCGACGCATCGCGCAGCGCCACCACGGCACCGTAGGTCTTGGCGACGCCGGTAGCGTCGAGAAGCGGTTCTGTCGTCACACGGCCCCCGGGGATCGAAAGGGGGAGGGACGCGGTGCGCGCGCCTCTCCCCCCGGATTTCGTCAGGTGCGGGTTATTCGCCCGGGCCCTTGCAGGCGACGATCTGTTCCTTGGTGTAGGTGGTCCAGTCCGGGATCGAGATCGACACCGGCCACTCGGGGCTGAGCGACGGGTCGGCAGCTTCCTTGAGCTGGGCTTTGCCCGCGTCGGTCACGTTCTCCCACAGCGAGGGGTCGACGAGCACGGTCTGCTGCGCCGGCTTCTGGCCGTTGAGGATCTGCAGCGCCAGCGTTACGCCCGCGCCACCCACCGAACCGGGGTTGGTAACCGCGGCGCCCTTGAGGCCTTCGACCGTGTTGAGCTGGCCCACGAACCCGGCGTTGTCGGCGCCGACCACCGGCACCAGCGGCGCGCCGGATTCCACCAGCGCATCGACGATGACGTTGTCGATGCCCGAGGTCCAGATGCCGTCGAACGGGATGCCCGTGGCGATGTAGTCGAGGATCTGCTGCTTGCCCTGGTCCTGCTGCCAGCCGGTGAAGGTTTCCTGCGCCACCTTCACGTCCGGGAACTCGGCGAGGGCGCGCTTGAAGCCGCGGTCGCGGTCGGTATCGGCCGAGGCGCCGGCGGCGCCGCGCATGTAGACGACGCTGCCCTTGCCGCCCATCTGCTCGAACAGCCACTTGGCGCCGAGATAGGCGTATTCCTCCTGGTTGTTCTGCAGGATCCAGGCGGTCGGCTCGGTGACGTTCTGGTCGACCACGACCACGACGATGCCGGCGGCGCTGGCTTCGGCGAGGGCGGGCTGGATGCCGGCCGGATCGGTCGGGTTGACGACGATGGCGTCGACCTTGGCGCTGATCAGGTTGCGGATATCCTCGAGCTGGCCGGCCGCGTCGGTGTTGCGGTGGGCGATGTTGAGGCTCTCGACCTCGCCCGAGGCGAGGGCCTGGGCCTTGATCGAGCAGATCATTTCCTCGCGCCAGCCATTGCCTGCGACGGTGTTGGAGACACCGATCGTGTACGGCCCGGCCGCAAACGCGCTCGGTGCCGCCGCCATGGCAGTGCCGGCCAGCAATACAGGCAGAATGCTCTTCAGTTTGATGCGCATAAGTCTTTTTCCTCCCAGATGCGGATCGCCAGATTGCCGCTACTTTATGTACGGCTGCAATATGTCTCGCGCGAGCAGAAAGCCGCGTTCTACTTTTTCGTCAGTTCCCTCGAAACGCCGGTCTTCGTGCTCGATGACTACGGGGCCGTCGTAGCCGACGCGGTAGAGGGCCGAGAAGAACTCGCTCCAGTTCACTTCGCCGAGGCCGGGCATGCGCGGGACCTGCCAGCCCATGCCGGCCGACATGATGCCGTTCTCGTAGAGGCCGTCGCGGTCGATCATCAGGTCCTTGGCGTGGACGTGGCGCATGTGCGGGCCGAACTCGCGGATGAAGCGGCCCTGCTCGATCATCTGCCAGACGAGGTGCGAGGGATCGAAGTTCATGCCGACCGCGCCGTCCCACGTTTCGAGGATGCGGCGCCAGATCTTCGGCGAATAGGCGATGTTGTGCCCGCCCGGCCACTCGTCATGGCTGAAGATCATCGGGCAGTTCTCGAAGGCGAGCTGCACGCCTTCGGCCTTGGCGTGGGCGATGAGCGCCGGCCAGACCTGCTGCGCATCGGCCCAGTTCTCGTCGAGCGTCTTCTTGGCATCGCCGCCGCAGAAGGTGTTGACCAGCCCGACGCCCATCTTGGCAGCGGCGCTGATGACCAGCTTGAGGTGGTCGGCGACGGCCGCGCGGTGGCTGGCATCGGGGTGCAGCGGGTTGGGATAGTAGCCGAGCGCCGAGACGGTGAGTCCCTTGGCCGCGAGGGCGGCGGTGATCTCCTGGCCCTCGGCAGCGGAGAGGTTGGCGACATCGATGTGGCTGGTGCCCGCGTAGCGCCGTGTGGGCCCCGACGAGCGCGGCCAGCAGGCGATCTCCAGCGCCTTGAAGCCGGCCGAACTGGCCCAGTCCGCCACCCCATCGAGCGGCGTATCCGCAAATGGCGCGGTCAGTATTCCTAGCTGCATGCATTCCCCCTCGAGAACCGCGCGCTTCCTCCGGCGCTACGGACCTATCATCCGATAGTAGAAGGCAATTCGGCTGCGGGGACAAGCGCCGCGGCGGCCGCCCGGATCGGCCGGAGGTCGGCGGCGGCGAGGCGGACCGACCAGCCGAGCCCGGAGGGGAGCCGGCTCGCAGCGGCGTAGAGGCTGGGGATTTCGGGGAGGATCGGTTCGGAGTGGCCGATGAGGAGGACCGTGCCGAAGGCGCGGAAGCCGTTGCCGAACAATGGGTTGGCGAGGTGCTGGCGGTCGAGCAGAACCGTCTCGCCGTCGCGGCGCACGGTCAGGGTGTTGTCGAGCTCGCGGAGGGGGCGGCCGGCACCGTCCGGATCGTGGGTGGTGAAGCTGTCGGTGAAGACGAGGGTGCTGCCCGTGCCGAGCTCGATCTCGGCCTGCTGGTGGTGGCGGGCCTCGGGGAAGTAGATGCGGGCCTCGGGCAGGTAGGCGAGGTGGCTGCCTGCCGCCAGCGAGATGGTCAGGCGCTCGCGGCTGACATTGCCGGAACGGGCGCGGTGGATGGCGGTCGCGCCCTGGAAGGCGACGCGGGTGGCGGCGCCTTCGCCCAGCCGCAGGTTGATCGCAAGATCGTCGCGATCATGAACGGGTCCTGAACTGTTCTGGACGATCAGTTGAAGACCGTGGGACCGTCCGCGTTCATCTGTATGAACGGTGGCTGAACGCATTCTGAACGTGCGCATGAGGACGTATGGATAGCTGAAAAGGCGCCGGTCCAGCAGGGTTTGCCCGTTGCGGACGACGAAGCTCAGGTCGAGCTGGCGGTGCTCAGTTTCGGAAAAATGCTTCACGCCCGGAACAGCACCTCGCGCTCGATGAGATCGACGACAGCCTCGATGCCCTCGCCCTTGCGGCAGTTGGTGAGCAGCACCGCGCGATCGTTGCGGACGGCCCTGGCCTCCTCGCGCATGCGCTCGAGATCGACCCCGACATAGGGGGCGAGGTCGGTCTTGTTGATGACGAGCAGGTCGGAGCGGATGACGCCGGGGCCGCGCTTGCGCGGAATGTCGTCGCCGCCGGCCACATCGATGACGAACATCCAGAAATCCGTGAGGTCGCGCGAGAAGGTCGAGGCGAGGTTATCGCCGCCAGATTCGAGGAGGATAAGTTCGACGCCGGGAAAGCGGCGCTCGAGTTCGTCGGCGGCCTCGATGTTGAGGGTGGGGTCCTCGCGGATGACGGTGTGCGGGCAAGCCCCAGCCTCGACGGCCGAAACGCGCGCCGGGTCGATCAGGCCGGAGCGGCGGACGCGCTCGGCGTCCTCCGCCGTGACCAGGTCGTTGGTGATCACGGCGATGTCGATGCCGCGGTTGAGGAGCGCCGGGATGAGGCGTTCGACCATGGCCGTCTTGCCCGAGCCGACCGGGCCGCCGATGCCGACGCGGGCAGCGGCAATGGGCTTCGCGCCCGCGGCGCGGGTGGGGAAGAGTTGATTCATCTGAGCATGTACCTCCGCATCAGCGGGACTTTCTTGACCGGTTCGCACATCAGGAGCTTGCCGTCGGCGCGGACTTCGTAGGTCTGCGGGTCGACCTCGATCCAGGGCAGGGCGTCGTTGCGCACCATGTGCTTCTTCCTGAGGTGCCGGACCGACTTGATCGGCAGGGTGGTCTTGCCGAGGCCGAGCGTCTCGGAGACGCCGGCATCGATCGCCAGCTTCGACATGAAGTTGAAGCTGACCCGCTGCTTCGCCATGCCGAGGCCGCTCCACATGTGCTTCTGTATCTGCGGCTCGGCGAGGCCGAGCGAGCCGTTGCCGTCGCCCATGGCCTGCCAGACTGGGGTGCCGGACTTCATCACGATCCACGGCTTGATGCCGAAGGAGGCGCGCGGCCAGAGCACCAGGTCGGCGATCTTGCCGACCTCGACCGAGCCGATGTGCTCGTCGAGGCCGACGGCGATGGCCGGGTTGATGGTGAGCTTGGCGACGTAGCGCTTGACGCGCTCGTTGTCGGCGCGGGCGGTGGTCTCCTCCGGGAGACGGCCGGTGCGCTCCTTCATCACCGAGGCGAGCTGCCAGCACTTGGCGACGTTCTCCGCGAGCCGGCCCATGCCCTGCGTGTCGGTGCCGAAGATGGAGATGGCGCCCATATCGTGGAGGAAATCCTCGGCGGCGACGGTGCCGGCGCGGACGCGGGCCTCGCCGAACTGCAGGTCCTCGGGCGTGTTGTAGTTGAGGTTGTGGGCGATCATCGCCATCGGCAACCCTTCTTCCATCGCATACTGCGTGTAGGGGTTGGTGGGGTTGGTCGAGGACGGGATGACGTTCTCGTAGGAGCAGACCTTGAGCAGGTCCGGGGCGTGGCCGCCGCCGGCGCCTTCCACGTGGTACATGTGGATGGTGCGGCCCTCGCAGGCGGCCATCGTGTCCTCGGCGAAGAGGAACTCGTTGATGGTGTCGGTGTGGAGGTGCACCGCGAAATCGTTGCGGTCGGCGGCGATCAGCGACCCGTCGATGACCGCGGGCGCGGCACCCCAATCCTCGTGGATCTTGATGGCGGCGGCGCCGCCCGCGACCGACTCCTCGACCGCTTCGGGGCTGGTACTGCCGCGGCCGAACAGGGCGTAGTTGACGGGCGA
>JAEYTN010000462.1 GCA_023433985.1 Pseudomonadota bacterium
CCTACAAGGTGTTCACGACCAAGTTCGACGAGATCGTACGGGCGCCCGACCTCTGTCCGCCCGACGAGCTCGAGCAGCTGCGCTCGCTGCTCGACAAGCAGCTCGAGAATCTCGCCGGCGCCGTGGCGCGGCTCGCCAACAAGCTGCAGCGCAAGCTGATGGCGCAGCAGAGCCGCAGCTGGCAGTTCGACCTCGAAGAGGGCGTGCTCGACACCGCGCGCCTCACGCGCGTGGTCACCGACCCGATGCAGGCGCTGAGCTTCAAGGTCGAGAGCGAAACCGATTTCCGCGACACCGTGGTGACGCTGCTGATCGACAATTCCGGTTCGATGCGCGGGCGGCCGATCACCATCGCCGCGATCTGCGGCGATATCCTTGCGCGCACGCTCGAACGCTGCGGCGTCAAGGTCGAAATCCTGGGCTTCACGACGCGGGCCTGGAAGGGTGGCAAGTCGCGCGAGGCCTGGCTCGAGGCGGGACGTCCGCCCAATCCCGGCCGCGTCAACGACATCCGCCACATCATCTACAAGGCCGCCGACGAGCCCTGGCGCCACGCCCGCCGCAACCTCGGCCTGATGATGCGCGAGGGGCTGCTCAAGGAAAATATCGACGGCGAGGCCCTGCAATGGGCGCACAAGCGGCTGCTCGGGCGGACAGAGAATCGCCGCATCCTGATGGTGATTTCGGACGGCGCTCCGGTCGATGATTCGACCCAGAGCGTGAATGCCGGCAACTACCTCGAGGCCCACTTGCGCCAGGTGATCGAAGAGATCGAGACCCGCTCCTCCGTGCAGTTGGTGGCGATCGGCATCGGCCACGACGTGACGCGCTACTATCGTCGCGCCGTCACGCTGCTCGATGCCGAGGAACTGGCCGGCGCACTGACCGACGAGCTCGCCTCGCTGTTCGACGAGGAAGCACCCGGCGCCTACCGTAAGAGCCGCTACGGATGACGGATACGCGTCGCGCCTCCCGATTCCTCGGCGCCACGTTGCTGATCCTGAGCGCCGGTATGGCGATCAGCATCGTTGCGAGCTTGCGCGCTGCGGCGGACGACCTGACGATCACCTCGCTGCCCATCACGCGCTTCATGTCGGCCGATGTCGGCCAGCAGGTGCAGGGCGTGGTCTGGCGCGGCGGCATCGAGATGCAGAGCCAGATTGACACGTTTGGCGGCCTCTCCGGCCTCGGCTTCACCGGCCCCAATGGCAGGCTGGTGCTGGTCTCCGACCGCGGCAACTTCATCTCTGGCCAGTTGCTCTACGACGAGGGCGGCCGGCCGGCCGGGCTGATCGGCGTCACCATCGAGCCGATCCAGAACTCGAAGGGCGCCGAGCTGCCGCGCGCTTACACGCGCGATGCCGAAGCGCTGACCGTGATCGAGCGCAACGGCGTGCCGAGCGCCGTGCGGGTCGGCTTCGAGAACCTCACCCGCGTTGCCGACTTCCAGCTGGTGGACGGCGTCCCGCAGGGAGCCGCCCGCGAAGTCAACATCCCGAAGTTCCTGACCGACACCCGCACCAACGAGACGCTGGAGGCGGTCTGCGTGGCGCCCCCCGCCTCGCCCATCGCGGGCTCGACGCTGCTGCTGACCGAAGGCGTCATCGACGATGACGGCCAGCATGTCGGCTACCTCCTGGGCAAGAACGACAAGGGGCCGGTGAGCTACATTTCGGGCAGCGGTACCAACCCCACCGACTGCGCCTTCATGCCCAACGGCGACCTGCTCGTGCTCGAGCGCGGCGTGGCACTGCTGGCGTTCCAGATGCGGCTGATGCGGGTGCCGGCGGCCGACGTGAAGCCCGGCGCCCATCTCAAGGGCGAGCAGCTGCTGCAATCGAGCGGCAGCGACATCGACAACATGGAAGGCCTTGCCGTCCACGCCGGACCCGACGGCAAGCCGCGCATCACCATCGTCTCGGACAACAACTTCAACGACTTCGAGCGCAACCTGCTGCTCGAGTTCTCGCTGCCCGAGTAGCCGCTAGGCCCGCGCCCCGATCGGCGGCAGCGGCATCAGCTTGCCCATCAGAGCGCGATAGGGTGCAAGGAGCAGCAGGGCCGCGAGGAACTTGACCAGGAAGTCGCCTGTCGCCAGCGAGGTCCAGAGCGGCACCTCGCCGCCGATGCCGAGCCACGGCGCCGGAAAGCCCAGCGATCCGTCCTCCATTCCGAACAGCCCGTCGATGAAACCAAGAGCGGGCGCAAAGGCGATCGAGAAGAACACCAGCGTATCGAGCATCGAGCCGAACAGCGACCCGGCGAGCGGCGGCAGCACCCAGTTCCGACTCATCCTCAGGCGCGAGAACACCGAGATGTCGAGCAGCTGCCCCACGAGGAAGGCGGTCGCCGAGGCGATGGCGATGCGTGGCGTCGCGAGCCAGAACGACAACCCCAGCGCCACGATGAAGCCGACCACCACCACCATGCGCGCCCGCACCGGGCCGTCGTGCCGGTTGGTGAGGTCGGTGACGAGGAAAGCGAAGGGATAGGTGAAGGCGCCCCAGGTGAGGAGGTCCTTCAGGTTGAACGGACCGAGCTGAGCATCGACCGAGTACTGGACGAGAATATTGGACGCGGTGACGACCACGACCATGGCGGCAATAGCCGCGGCGAAGCGAACGAGCATTCCTCGAAACCTCTATGTGAGCCGCCCTCCGGCATGAGACCGGTGCGGCAAAAACGAAACCGCGCGCTTCGTCGTGAAGCGCGCGGCCGAAACTCTAGCAGATCAGCTTACTGCGCGGCAGTGGCCAGCGCGGAGCGGACTTCCTGCTTCAGCGCCTTGGCGCGATCGCTCAGGTCGGCGTCATCCTGCTTGAGCAGGAAGGCGTCGATGCCGCCGCGATGCTCGACCGAGCGCAGCGCGTTCGCCGAGATGCGCAGCTTGACCGAGCGGCCGAGCGCGTCCGACAGCAGCGAAACGTTGAGCAGGTTGGGGAGGAAACGGCGGCGGGTGCGGTTCACGGCGTGGGACACGCGGTTACCGGTCATGACGCCCTTGCCGGTCAGTTCACAGCGACGAGACATGGTATGTTCCTGTTACAAAGGCCTTCGCGGCGGGAAGTCCCGCACTCGAGGCGTGGATTCTGTTCTTGATTGTGGGCGCCTCCATAGAGAAACCGGCACGCCCCGTCAAGTTGAGAAGCCCGTGAGCGCCTTGCCAGCGCCATGCGCCAAAGGCAAGTTGGCCCGTCGAGCGATTCGATTGAGCCTGGCGCCGTGCCGGAGGAAGACTTTTGGTGTTGAGCGCCGCGATCCGGAAACCGGTCCAGAACTATCTGGGCGCCCTGCTGTTCGGGCTCGGACTGTCCACCCTTCCCGCCACCGCGGCGCCGCTCAAGGCAGTGGCCGAATATACCGTGACCATCGGCGGTACGCAGGTGGCCAATGTCGAAGTGACGCTCGACGACGACGGTTCGAAATACAGCCTCACCGGCAACGCCAGGATCACCGGACTCGCCCGCCTTGTGGCATCGGGATCGGCCCGGCTGCAATCCTCGGGCGCCTCCACCGGCTCCGGCCTCCGCTCGCAGCGCTTCGACCTGCTGACCCGGGCGAGCGGCGAGGATTTCACCGTCGCCATCACCTATGCCGCGGGCGATGTGTCGACCTTCAAGGTCAATCCGCCGATCATCAACAATATCGACCGGGTGGCGATCGAGCGGAAGCAGCTGGTCGGCAACATCAACGATATGGCCGCCGCTTTCGTGCTGAAGGGCGGCAAGCTGGACGCCAGCCTCTGCGACAGGCAGTTGCAGATCTTCACCGGCGTCGAGCGCTTCAACCTGAAGCTCAGCTATGCCAAGGACGACGTCGCGACCTCGAAGCGTACCGGCTACCAGGGCCCCGTGGTGCTGTGCGCCGTGCGCTACAGCCCGATCTCGGGCCACTACACCAGTTCCGAGGTGACCCGCGACCTGGTCGAGAAGGAGCGCATCCTCGTCTGGTACGCGCCGCTCGCGGCGCCCGGCTACTTCATCCCGTATCGAGCGCTGGTGACCACCGAGTCGGGCGATATATCCGTCGTGCTCACGACGCTGACCCAATAGCTGAACGCCGGCTAAACCCTTCTATCAGCAGGCATTCAACGGCCGTGGTCTAGAACGGTCCGGTCTGATCGCGTCTACCCCGGTCCGTCGGGCAACAGACCCGCGGCGCCGTGAGCCGGCCGGCCTCCACGGAGACCGGCCCGCCGGGTGAGCGACCGGCTATTTCTGGCGCGGCTCGTGCAGCCAGTCGCCGGCCGTCACCCATCGACCTTCCCGCTTCGCCGTGACTCCTTCGAGCAGCGTGGCGGCTGCGTTGCGGATTTCGCCCTGCATCGCCTGGTCGGCATCGAACTCCTCGTGGCTCGTCGCGTAGGGCTTCCAGTAGCCGATATAGCGATCCACCTCCGCCCTCGGTCCGGCCGGCTCCAGCTTCATGAACTTCAGCCAGTCCGAGATCGAGCGGCGCACATTCTCCACTCCCTCCACGTCTCCATGCGACACCACTGCGAACAGCCGGCCCGCGAGGTGCCGCGGGTAGGTCCAGTGATCGAGCTCGATCGCCTTGGCCTTGGCCGCATCCTTGCCGTGCGTGAGAGTGGGGTCCGGGTTGCCGCCATCGGCGCAGACCATCCGGTCCATCAGCAGCTTCAGCGGCGAGGTCACCTGATACCAGTTGACCGGCGAGACGACGAACACGCCGTCCGCGGCCACCCACATTGGGTAGATCTCGTTCATCCAGTCCTGCGTCTGCCCCAGCGAGTGGTTCGGATAGCAAGAGCACGGCCAGTGGCAGAGCGGCGCCGCGGTGGAGAAGCACGCCTTGCACGGGTGGATATACCGCCCGTATTCCGAGGCGAGCCGCGAGAGATCCAGAATCTCGGTCTCCGCGCCGCCCTTCTGCATCACCTCCTCGGCGATCTTCACCATCCGCCAGCTCTTGCTGCTTTCGCCCGGGCAGGTGTGCTCGGAGCGCGACGAGGCATTGACCAGCAGGATGCGGGCCGGGCGCCATTCCTCCTCGTAGCGCTGCTGCGCCTTGTCGATCGCCGCCTTGGCCTCCAGCCAGTCGACGGCGAGGTCGTAGTCCGGATCGGCATAGGCCGGCCCGGCCTTGCGGGTGATCGGCGCCTTGCGCGAGTTGCGATAGGCGTCCCACGCGATCGCGACCACCTTGTCGAGGTCGCCGCGCACCGCATCGAAAGCCGGATCGACGAACTGGCGCATGTAGCGCCGCCGGAACTCGGCCTCGTCGAGCTTGACGGCCGGCATTTCCTTGCGCGGTTCGGTGTGGGCTTCGATCATGGCACTTCCTCTCGTTCGTCGAGAGGAAGACGCGACCGCCAAATCCGGTTCCGACGCCGTGTTTTCAGGCGGGGCGGAAAATCACGGTTAACAGGGCGTTACCGAAAACCATGTGTCACGCTGGGACGGTCAACCGGCTTTTTTGC
>JAEYTN010000463.1 GCA_023433985.1 Pseudomonadota bacterium
GCTCGGGCACGACTGGGTCCCAGCCGGCGCGCTTCAGGAGTTCCACCATCGCCTCGGTGGTGGGCAGCATGCCGTTCTCGCGCGTCGGGGCCCCGAACATGCGGGTGGCGCAACTGGGGAAGTAGACGACGCGGCCGTTCGGCGCGCCGGTCGCCACCGGGCCCCGCTTGGGCGCACCGGGCCCCGGCCGCAACGCATGCGACACCCGGGGGATCGCCCCGCCGGTCACCGTGCGGGCGAACTTCGCCAGCGCATCCGTCGCGCCATCGCCGATGATGGTGCGGCTGAAGGCATTCGCGCCCACCGCCAGCTTCATCGAGCGCTCCACGGCCAGCGTGTGCCCACCGACGAGATGTGCGGTGCGACGTTCACCGTCCGTCCGGCGCCGTGCGCGCTCGCCCAGCACCATGGTGCCGGTCTCGATGCCCACGGGGCAGCGCAGGGCGCAGACATTGCCGGCCGCACAGGTGGCGAGCCCGGCATATTCGAACAGTTCTTCCATCTCGGCGAGCTTGCCCGGGTCTTCGCCGGTCGCGCGCAACCGGGCCTTCTCGCGCGTCACCACGATGCGCTGGCGCGGCGACATGGTCAGGTGGTGACTGGGACACGCGGGCTCGCAGAAGCCGCTTTCGATGCAGAGATCCACCACCGGATCGGCGAGCGGCATGCGCTTCAGGTCGTGCACGTGCTGCTTCGGATCGGGGTTCAGCAGCACACCGGGGTTCAGCAGCCCCTCGGGGTCGAACAGCGCCTTAATCCGGTGCATCACGCGATAGGCCGCGGTGCCCCACTCGCGTTCGACGAAGCTGGCGATGGCGCGGCCGGTGCCGTGCTCGGCCTTGAGCGAACCGCCATACTGCACCGATACCAGCTCGGTCAGCGCCACCGAGAACTTGTCGAAGCGCTCGACCTCCTCGGGGTTGCCGAAATCCGCCGCCATCTGGAAATGCAGGTTGCCGGCCAGCGCGTGGCCGAAAAGTACGCCGTCATAATAGCCGTACTCGTCCAGGAGCTTCCGCATGTCGATGACGAAGTCGGCGAGCCGCTCCACCGGCCCGGCCACGTCCTCGGTCAGCATGGTGGTGCCCTTGGGCCGGGTGGCGCCGAACATCGGGATGAAGCCCTTGCGCATGTCCCACAGCTGGTGCGCGCGCTCACCGTCGCCATCGGCGAAGTCGATATCGGTGGCCCCTTCCTCGCGGAGGATGGCGGTGGCCGCGGCGATCTCCTTGTCCAGCTCCTCCGGACTTTCGGCCGAGACATCGATCAGCATGGCCGGCGAGGTTTCGGTGAAGAAGCGTTCGTATGGCTTCATAACAGGCAGGTGCGCCACGGCTTCCAGCGCGCGGCGCTCGAGATACTCGGCCGAGGTGACGCCGTGGGTCTGCTGCACGCCGCCATTGGCGAGCCGCGAAATCGCCCGGCCGCACGAGTGCGGATCGGGGAAGGGCACCAGCCCGGTGACCTTGTAGGGGTGCTCGGGGATGGTGCGGTAGGTCACCTCGGAAACGAAGCCGAGCGTGCCCTCCGAGCCGACGATCAGGTGGATCAGGATGTCGATGGGGTCGTGGAAATCGACCAGCGCGTTGATCGAATAGCCGACCGTGTTCTTGATCCGGTACTTTTCGCGGATGAGCGCGACGAGTTCGGAATCGGCCATGACTTCGTGATGCAAATCGCTGATCTGCTGCAGAAGTTTGGCGTGTAGGCCACGAAATGCTGCCACCGACGCCGGGTCGCCCGAATCGAGCACCGTGCCGTCGACCAGCATCACGCGAAGCCGGGTCATCGTGTGGTAGGTGTTGTAGGCGACGCCGCAGCACATGCCCGACGAGTTGTTGTTCACCACCCCGCCGATCTTGCAGGTGGCCTGGCTCGCCGGGTCGGGTCCGAGCTTCCGGTTGAACGGCTTCAGCGCCTTGTTGACGTTGGCGACGATCATCGCGGGGCCCAGCGTCACGCGCTCGCCGCCCTCCTGCACCTGCAGCTTGCGCCAGCCATCGCCCAGCACCGCCAGCACGCCATCGGTGATCGACTGGCCGCTGAGCGACGTTCCAGCCGCGCGGAAGGTCAGCGGCAGGCCCTCGGCGCGCGCCGCTTCCATCACCGCGCGCACCTCGTCCTCGGTGTTGACGATCACCACCGCCGCGGGCACCAGCCGGTAGTGGCTGGCATCGCCCGAATAGGCATAGGTCATCACCGGGTCGGTCATCATCCGATCCTTGCGGAGCACGCCATCGAGCCGCGCAACGAGGCCGGCGGCCGCCTTTGTCCGGTCACCGCGGATGGGGAGCATGTCGTTCACGGTGTCGCCCTTTCGTCGTTCGGGCTGACATGTAAGCCGATTTGACAGCCGACGGGAGTCGGGCTTTCGTTCCCGTCATGGAGCTTGCGATCCATCGGCCGGGTCCGCCGCTCGACGCCCATGTCGAGACGATGACGTATTTTTCCGGCCTCAGCGTCCCGCATGGCCGCGAGAAGCTGATCCCTGACGGCGCCATCGAACTCATCGTCGATCTCTCCGAGCGACCCAAGGCGCTCTACAAGGCCGAGACCGGCCCCGAAGGCACGCATTTCCGCCGGGCATGGATTTCGGGGATGCAGCTCCGGCCGCTGAATATCGAGGCGCAGCGCGATGCCTCGCTGTTCGTCATCCGCTTCCGGCCCGGCGGCGCTTTCGCCTTCGTTCGCCACGACGCTGCCACGCTGACCGATGCCGTGTAC
>JAEYTN010000087.1 GCA_023433985.1 Pseudomonadota bacterium
AGTTGGAAAGGGCGCCCGTTGGGCGCCCTTTGTCGTTCGCGGGCTAGCGGACGCCCATGCCCACCGAGAACGCCTGCTTCCGCAGCTGCGGGCTGAGCTTCAGCGCCCACAGGCCGCCCGCCCGCAGGGCCTGCGCCGGCAGGAGGTCGCTCAGCAGCGAGCGGAACAGCGTATCCACCATGCCGCCGGTCCGGCCGAGGTCTGCCGCACGGCGGCGCGAATAGTCCTCGCTGACCTTCACGGCCCAGCCGGGCGCGCCGGTATCGGCCGCGGCGAGTGCGGCCGATAGGTCGGCGACGTCGCGGAGGCCCAGGTTCAGGCCCTGCGCCCCGATCGGCGGGAAGGCGTGGGCAGCCTCGCCGGCCAGCACCACGCCGTCGCGGCCTGCCTCGTCGACGGCGAGGGTCGACAGCAGGAACATGTGCGCCGGGGTGAGCAGCTTGATGTCGCCGAACAGGCGCTGGGACTTGTCGAGGAACGTGCGCCGCAGCCCGTCGGGCCCCTCGGCCTGCGCGGCCTTCAGCACGTCGCGATCGTCGATCCACACGAGGTTCGCCTTCCGGTCGCCCGCCGGCACCAGGGTGAACGGGCCCCGGGGGTAGTGGAACTCGACCGATGCGCCCCCGAGCGGACGGCTGAGCTCGAGGTCGCAGACGAGCGCCGCTTCGGTGAAGCCGTTCTCGCGCGCGCGAAACCCGGTCGCTACGCGCACGAGCGATTTCTTGCCGTCCGATCCGACGATCAGGGGGGCCGTGGCGGTGCTGCCATCGCTGAGCTGGAGCTGCCAGCCTTCGGCGATCCGATCGAGCCCGGTGACGCTGGCCTCCAGCGTCCGGAGATTGGTCAGACCCGCCCGCGCCGCTTCGAAGCTCTCGAGCAGCTTCACGTTGGGGAAGTTCCACCCGAAGGCGGCGAGCCCGGCCTCGGCCGCATCGAACAGCGTTTCGGGGGCGCGGATCAGCCGGCTCGTGGCGTCGATGATCCGGATCTGCGTGAGGGGATGGCCGATGGCGGCGGGTTCGCTGACCAGGCCGGCCGACTGCAGGTACTCGACGCTGGGCAGCATCAGGGCCGACGTGCGCCGGTCCGGCGGGCCCTTGGGAGCGAGGTGCAGGGTTTCGAGGCCGGCCCTGGCGACGGCGACGGCGGCCGCAATGCCGGCAAGCCCGCCACCGACGACGATTGCCTGGGCGCCCGTCACTGCGCCACCGCCGGCCGCTGCTCGCGGCCGCTGGGGAGGAAGAAGTCGGCCGCGTAGGAGCCTGCGAACAGCGCCAGCAGGTAGACCAGCAGGTCCGGCGGCCAGAATGCGATCAGCGAAATCGCCGGCCCGGGGCAGATTCCGGACATGCCCCAGCCGATGCCGAACAGCACCGAACCGAGCACCAGCGGGGCATCGATGCCGGTGCCCTCCGGCTCGTGGAACTTCGTGTCGAGGAGCGGTGCCTGCCGCCCGCGACCGATCCGCACGGCCACGAACATCACCGCGATCGCGGCCACGATCACGAATGCGAGGCTCGGGTCCCAGCCACCGCGCGGGATGGCGCCGAAATCGAGGAACCGCAGCACCTTGAGCGGGTCGACCATCTGCGAGACGTAGAGCCCGACCCCGAAGAGCAGGCCGCTGATCGCGGCCACGGCGAGGTAGGGGAGGCGGAGCGAGAGGGTCATGCGGCTACCCCGGTGACGGCGACGGTGACGATAGCCACCGAAAAGAAGATGCCCACCGCAACGAAGCTGCGCACCGAAAGTCGCGCTATGCCGCACACCCCGTGGCCCGACGTGCAGCCGTTGCCGAGCTTGGTTCCGAAGCCGGTGAGAAGGCCGGCGATGGCCAGCCAGACCGGCGTCGGCACGCCCCAGCCCTGAGGCGTGCTTACCGGTTCCGCCGGCCTGCCGCCCGGGCCACCCACGCCGAGACCCGGGACGATCCACGCTGCCGCGAGGGCGCCGAGCACCAGCGCCGCGATGAAGACCACGCGCCAAGCCACCGTGCGCTCCAGCGGCAGCAACTGGCCGAAGATGCCGGAAATACCGGCGATGCGCCCGTTGCCGAGCCAGAGCAGCGCCGAGGCGAGCCCGATCAGCGCTCCGCCGACGAGCGCGGGAATTGGGGAGAAGGCATCCATGAGTACTATCCGTCTGCAGGGGAACGATATTCTATCCGCCACGTCAACGCTGAGCCAAGCGGCAAGGCTGCGCGTTCATGCCAAGTCAGTGGCTTGCGGTGAAAAACCGCACCGGATTGAAGGTTTCGCGCGCACTCTTTCCAGCCGCGCGGTGCCACCCTAATTATGACGCCACGCTGCAATCGAGGAAGGAGCCGACGGGATGGAACTGCTGAGCGATCCCAATGTATGGGCCGCATTCGCCACGCTTACGGTCATGGAGATCGTGCTCGGCATCGACAACATCGTCTTCATCTCGGTGCTCGTCTCCCGCCTGCCGGCGCAGCAGGCCGACCGGGCGCGCAAGCTGGGCCTCGCGCTGGCGCTGGTGTTCCGCATCATGCTGCTGGCGATCCTGACC
>JAEYTN010000488.1 GCA_023433985.1 Pseudomonadota bacterium
GTCTCGGGCATGACCAATGCCTGGCCCGAGGAGTGCGTAAAGCTGTTCAACGCCGCGAAGGCGGGCGACTTCAAGTCCGCGCTGCCGCTATACCGCCTGATGACCCCGGCCTTCCACCTCGATACCGATGTGAAGCTCGTGCAGTACATCAAGTTCGCTGAGCACCTGGTGTACGGTGCGCCGGAGCACACCCGGGCGCCGAGGCTGTCGCTCGAGGGCGAGGAGCGCGCACGGGTCGACGCGGTGATCCGGAAGACGATCGAGGGGCTCAAGGCGCTCTAGCCGGCGTAGCGAAGCACCATCGCGTACTCCTCGTCGGTCAGCGGGATGCCGCCGGCTGCCCGTTCCCGGCGATTGGCGTAGCGCCGGTCACCCGGCAGCCGCTCCTGCCCGGCGTCGTGGATTTCGGCGATCAGTCCCTCCATCCGCGCCGCGAAATCCGCCACCGCACCGAGCCCCGGATCGACCACGATGTAGGTCTGAGCCGTATTCGGCGTTGCCGCGCCGGGGTGCCCCGCGAAGTCCACCTCGTACGAGAAGCGTCCACCCGCGAGCCCGGCCGCCATGACCTCCATCATCATGGCGATGGACGAGCCCTTGTAGCCGCCAAAGGCGAGCAACGCGCCGCCATCCAGTACGGCCTTCGGGTCGGTGGTCGGGTTGCCATGCCGGTCCACGCCCGCGCCCTCCGGCAGCCGGTGCCCCTCGCGCGCCGCGATCTGCACGTCGCCGTTGGAGAGCGCGCTCGACGCCTGGTCGAACACCAGCGGATCGCCGCCGGCCCGCGGCACGGCGAAGCCGAGCGGGTTGGTGCCGTAGAGCTTGCGGTGTCCGCCATGCGGCACCACGGACGACATCGAGTTGATCATCGCGAGGGCAACCAGCCCCTCGCGGGCGAACGGCTCGATATCGGGCCACACGGCGCTGAAGTGGTGCGCGTTCCGCACCGTCAGCAGCGCGATGCCGTTGGCCCGGGCCTTCCGCACCAAGGCAGGGCGAGCCGCCTCCAGCACCGGCAGGGCGAAGCCGTTCCGGCCGTCGCCACGCAGCATTCCGGGCGCCACGTCCTCTAGGGCCGGCTCGGCCCGGCCATCCACCCAGCCCGCTTCGAGCGAACTCAGGTAGGCCGGGATGCGGAACACACCATGGCTCTTCGCCCCGTCCCCCTCGGCCGTCGCCATGTTGCGGGCGATGATCCGCGCCACCTCGGCCGTGCAACCGTGCCGCTCGAACGCCCTCGCGATCAGCGCCACCAGCTCGTCGAAGCCGATCCGCACGCTCATCCGATCCGCGGCCAGGTGTCGGACAGCCGGTAGCCCGCCGGCCACGGGTCCTCCGGGTCCAGCATCTCCGTACGTGTCCCGGTGATCCATGCCCGCCCGGTGATCGAGGGGATGATCGCGGGCTTGCCGGCCAGAGTGGTGTCGGCCGTGATCCGCCCGATGAACTCCGAGCCGATGATGGAGCGGGCCACGTAGGTGTCGCCGACCGCCATCTCGCCCTTGGCCCGCAGCACCGCCATTCGCGCCGACGCGCCGGTACCGGTGGGTGAGCGGTCGATCTTGCCCGGCTGAATCGCCACGGCATTGGCCGCCGTCAGTGCGCCGTCTGCCCGGCGCTCCACCGGCGCCGCGATCTGGCAGAAGGAGAAGTGAGTCCAGTCCGGATTGGTCGGGTGTGCGAACCCCAGTTGCTCATTGGCCGCCCGGGTGATGCGGATGCCAGTTTCGGCGAGGTCGCGCGCCTCGTCGGGCGACACGCCGAACCCCAGCGCATGCGCGTCGACGATAACGAAGCTGTCGCCGCCATAGCCGGTATCCACCGTCAACGTACCGACGCCCTCCACCTCCAGCGTCGCGTCCAGTCGGTCGGCGAAGCTCGGCACGTTGGTGACGGTGATCGACTGCGCCTTGCCTCCCTGGCAACGCGCCACGACCTCCACCAGCCCGCCCGGCGCCTCGAGGGTGAGGCGCGTCTCCGGCTCGGTCATCGGAATGATGCCGGTGTCGAGCAGCACGGTGGCGACACAAATCGAGTTGGACCCCGACATGGGCGGCGTATCCTCGGGCTCCATGATGATGAAGCCCATCTGCGCCTTCGGGTTCTTGGGAGGCACCAGCAGGTTGACGTGCCGGTAGACGCCGCCACGCGGTTCGTTCAGCACGAAGTTCCGCAGCGTCCCGTCGCGGGCAATGAAGCGCGACTGCTCCCACAGCGTCTCGCCCGGCGGCGGGGCCACGCCCCCGACGATCACGTCGCCCACCTCGCCCTCGGCATGGCAGCCGACGATCTGGATGGCTTTGGCGGATCTCATGAGATCACCAGCACCGGTTCGCCCAGCACGTCCAGCAGCGGCGTGACGCCCAGCCCCGGAGCATCCGACGCCGTCATCGTCCCGTTCACCCGCTTCGGCGCCCCCTCGGCAATGTCGACGGTGCCGTAGGAGTTGAAATCCGTCGCGGTGAAGCAGAAGCGCTCCGGCGTGGAGCGCGCGAGATGGGCAATCGTCGCCGTCACAATGTCGCCGCCCCAGGTGTCCTCGATGGTCATCGGGATGCCGTGCGCCACGCAAAGGTCGCGCATCAGCCTGGCCTTGGTCAGCCCGCCGACCTTGGAAATCTTGAGGTTGATGACGTCGAAGGCGTCGTCGGCAATGCCGCGGGTGAGGTCGTTCACCGAGCCGATGTTCTCGTCCAGCACGAAGGGCAGGGAGGTCCGCCGGCGGATCGACACGCTCTCCTCATAGGTCATGCAGGGTTGCTCGATATAGACGTCGAGGTCGGACACGGCGCCCACCACGCGCGCCGCATCGGCCATGGTCCAGCCGGTATTGGCGTCGGCGACGAGGATATCGGTCGGCTGCAGGATCTCGCGGCAGGCGCGGATGCGGGCAATGTCGTCGGCCGCATCGCCGCCCACCTTGAGCTGGAATTTCGTATAGCCTTCAGCGCGGTAGCCGGCGATCTTCTCGGCCATCACGCCAGAGTCCTCCTGGCTGATCGCCCGGTAGAGCTTGATCGTCTCCTGCTCGGCACCGCCCAGCAGCTTGTAGACTGGCAGGCCCGCGACCTTGCCCAGAATGTCCCAGCAGGCAATGTCGATCGGCGCCTTGGCGTAAGGGTGGCCGCGCAGCACGGTATCCATCCGCCGATTGAGCGGTCCCAGGTCGGTCGGGTCCATCCCCAGCAGCTTCGGGCCGAACTCGGCTATGCCGGCGCGCACTCCCGTGGCGTAGGAGGGGAGGTAAGCCGAGCCGAGCGGGCAGCACTCGGCATAACCTGTTAGGCCGGCGTCCGTCTCCACGGCCACGACGGTGGAATCGAACACCTCCATGAAGTTGCCGCCGGACCAGTTGTAGCGGCCCTCCCGCAGCGGCAAGTCCACCTGCCAGGCCTTGATTGCGGTGATCTTCATGGTTTGCCCCCGGGTGTCAGACCAGCGAAAAGCCGTGCGCGAACGGATCGCGGTCGTCGATGAAGATGGTGTTGAGCCCCGTCTGCCGCGCCCAGCCGGCGATCGAGGGGATGATGCCGTCGTAGTTGCCGACCTGCGCCTGCGCCTCGACCCGGCCGTTGAACAGCGAGCCGATGATCGACTCGTGGATGAATTCGTCGCCGACCTTCAGCTTGCCCTTGGCCGCCCACTGCGCCATCCGTGCCGAAGTGCCGGTGCCACAGGGCGAGCGGTCGATCGCCTTGTCGCCGTAGAACACGGCGTTCCGCGCCGTCGCGCCTTTCGCGCGGGGCTTGCCCGTCCACATGATGTGCGACAGCCCGCGGATTTCCGGCTTTTCGGGGTGGATGAACTCGTAGCGCTCGGTCATCGCCGTGCGCAGAGCAGGGGACCAGCGCAGCAGGTCGCCCACCGACACATCGGCAAGGTCGGTGAAGTTCTTCTGCGGGTCGACGATGCAGTAGAAATTGCCGCCATAGGCCACGTCCACCACCAGCTTCCCGAGGCCCGGCGCGTCGATCTCCAGCCCCTCGGAATGGAGGAAGCTCGCGATGTTGGTGAGCCGCACCTCCTCGACGTATTCGCCTTCCATCCGGTACTCGGCCGTCACCAGCCCGGCCGGCACGTCGAGCTTCACCACACCGGGCGTCTTCGGGCTCATCAGTCCGTTCTCGATCGCCATGGTCACCGTGCCGATGGTGCCGTGCCCGCACATGGGCAGGCAGCCCGAAGTCTCGATGAACAGGATCGCGATGTCGGCATCCTCCCGCGTCGGCGGATAGAGGATCGAACCACTCATCACGTCGTGGCCGCGCGGCTCGAACATCAGGCCCTTGCGGATCCAGTCGTGGTTGGCGAGGAAGTCGGCGCGCCTCTCGATCATGCTGGCGCCCTTGAGGATCGGGCCGCCGCCCGCCACCAGCCGCACCGGATTGCCGCAGGTGTGTCCGTCGATGCAGGTGAAGGTGTGTCGTGCCATGGTCAGAACCGCTGAGGAGAGAAGGGGGCGAGGTCGATCGACGGTGTCGCCCCGGTGATGATGTCGGTGACGAGCCGTCCGGCCGCCGCCGATTGCGTCAGCCCCAGGTGCCCGTGGCCGAAAGCATAGACGATGCGGGGGCTCGGGCGCGAGCGGCCGATAGCCGGCAGGCTGTCGGGCAGCGAGGGGCGGAAACCCATCCACTGCGCGCCGCCGGTGGTCTTGAGCCCCGGCATCAGCCGCGCCGCCTTGGTCAGCATCGCGTCGGCGCGCTTGTAGTTGGGCGGCAGCTTCAGCCCGCCCAGCTCCACCGCACCGCCCACCCGGATGCCTGTCGAAAGCGGTGTCACCACGAAGCCGTGGCCGCCGAACACCAGCTGGCGTTTCAGGTCGAAGGCGCCGGGGGGCAGGGTGGTGTTGTAGCCGCGCTCCGTCTCGAGCGGGATCAGGTCGCCCAGCGGCGCGGTCAGCGCCCGCGACCAGGCCCCGCCCGCTACCACCACATGCGCGGCCGTCAGCTTCGAGCCATCGGCGAAGGTGATGACCACCCCCGCCTCGAGCGGATCGAGCCGCGCGACCTCGCCCTGCCGGAACTCCACGCCCCGCGCCATCGCCGCATCGGCGACGGCCCTCGTGTAGTCGTAGGGGTCCGAGACCGTCTGCCACTTCGGAATGAACGTCGCCGCGATGATGCTCGGCGCCAGCCCGGGCTGCAGTTCGGCCAGTTCCGCCCGACGCACCAATCGGTGCTCGATCCCCTCCGCGGTCTTCGCCGCGAGTTCATGCTGCGCGGCCCGGATCTCGGCTTCGCTCTCGTAGAGCTCAAGCACACCGTCCGAGCGCACCATGTGCCCGAGCCCGGCCGATGCCACCAGTGCTTCCGTCTCGCGCCCGGCCAGCCGCATCATCTCGGCCTGCGCCTTGATACTCGCCTGCACCCGGTCGGGCCAACCGGCGCGCCAGAACCGCATCAGCCACGGCGTCAGCTTGGGCAGGTACTCCGGCCGCACCGTGAACGGCCCGAGCGGATCGCTCAGCCAGCGCGGCAGCTTCCTCAGCACATCCTTGGTGGCGAGCGGCATGATGTCCGAGAACGCGAACGCCCCGGCATTGTCGCGGCTCGTCTCCTCGGCCACGCCCCTGCGGTCGATCAGCAGGACCTGCCGTCCCGCCTCGGCGAGCTTGTAGGCCGTGGCAACGCCGATGATGCCGGCGCCGATCACGGCGATGTCGATACTGGTGCTGGTACTGGTCATGGAAACTCAGGTGCCCAGATAGGCCTGGACGATGGCGGGATCGGAGCGGAGCTCCGCGGCCGGTCCCGACAGGCGGAGCACCCCCGTCTCCAGCACATAGCCGAAATGGGCGAGCTTGAGAGCCAGCCGTGCGTTCTGCTCCACCAGCAGGATGGTCGTGCCGGCCTCGTTGAGCCGCTTCACGATCTTCATTGTCTCGAGCACCAGCTTGGGCGCAAGCCCCATCGACGGCTCGTCGAGCAGCAGGATCTTCGGCCCATGCATCAGCGCCCGGCCGATGGCCAGCATCTGCTGCTCGCCCCCCGAGAGCAGCGAGCCATCCGAATTGGCACGCGTCTTGAGGATCGGGAACTGCTCGAACACCTCTTCGAGCCGCTGCCGCCGCACCGCCGCGCTCGCAACCGTATAGCCACCGAGCTCGAGGTTCTCCCGCACGCTGAGGCCTTTTAGCACATGCCGGCCCTCGGGCACGTGCACCAGCCCGGCACGCGCAATGGCATGCGCGTCCATCTGCGTGATGTCCTGGCCTTCAAAGCGCACCTTGCCGGCCTTCGCGCGGACCAGCCCGGAGATCACCTTCAGCGTCGTGGTCTTGCCGGCGCCATTGGCGCCGAGCAGCGTCACGATCTGGCCGCGCTCGACCTTGAGGTCGATGCCCTTCAGCGCCTCGATCCGCCCATAGGCGGCCGACAGGCCTTCCAGCTCCAGTACGGTGTCAGAGGCCAAGGCTGTCCTCCTCAACCCCGAGGTAGGCTTCGATCACCCGCGGGTTGCTCTGGATCTCCTTGGGCGCTCCCTCGGCGATCATCACGCCGTGGTCCAGCACGCTGATCCGCTCGGAAATCCGCATCACCAGCCCGGTATCGTGCTCGATCAGCAGCACCGCGACGCCGCGCTCGTCGCGGATGCGGCCGATCAGCCCGATCAACTCTTCCTTCTCGCCCGCCGTCAGCCCGGCCGCCGGCTCGTCGAGCAGCAGCAGCCTGGGCTGCGTCGCCAGCGCCCGGGCGATCTCGACGCGGCGCTGCCAGCCATAGGGCAGGGTGGTCGCCTCGCGGTCCCAGCCCTCGGTGATGCCGACGAAGCTCAGGCACTCCTCGGCGACGCCGCGGATCGCTGCCTCCTCCCGCCGCTGCCCCGGCAGCCGCAGGATGGCGTCGACGATGTCGGCTGAGGTACGGCAGTGCATCCCCGACATGACATTCTCGGTCACGCTCATCTCGCGGAACAGCCGAACGTTCTGGAACGTCCGCGCGATGCCGGCCCGCGTCACCTGGTGCGGCTTCATCCGCAGCGTCTCGGCCCCACCCATGCGGATCGAGCCGCGCTGCGGCTTGTAGAAGCCGGTGATGCAGTTGAAGAGCGAGGTCTTGCCGGCGCCGTTGGGCCCGATCAGCGACACGATGGCGCCCTCGGCGACGGCGAAATTCACGCCCTCCAGCACCTTGGAACCGGCAAAGCTCAGGCTGACATCGTTGAGTTCGAGGAGGCTCATCGGCGGCTCCTCACCGGCCAGATGCCGGAGGGGCGGAACAGCATGATCAGCAGCAGGCCCACCGCGAAGATCAGCAGCCGCAGATCGCCGAAATCGCGCAGCAGCTCGGGCGTGAGGATGACGATGAAGGCCCCGAGGATGACGCCCGGAATCTTGCCCATGCCGCCCAGGATCACCGCCATCAGGATCAGCACCGATTGCTGGAACGAGAAGCTGTTGGGCGAGATTGCCCCAAGGTTCGCGGCAAAGAAGGCTCCGCCCACCGCGCCGTAGATGGCGCCGACCACATAGGCGGCGAGCTTCACCCGGACCCGGTCGATGCCCATGGCCTCGGCCGCGTCCTCGTCGTGCCGCACGTAGAGCCAGGCGCGCCCGAGCCGCGAGTTGGCAAGCCTTACCGAGACCAGCACCGCGATGATCGCGAGCACGCAGAACACGTAGTAGAAATCGAGCGGCGTGCGGATATGCCAGCCGAACAGCCACGGCGACTGGATGCCGGAAAGCCCTGACGCGCCGCCCGTCTCCCGCAAGTTGCGCGCCGCGATGCGCACGATCTCGCCGAAGCCGAGCGTCACGATGGCGAGATAGTCAGAGCGGAGCCGCAGGGTAGGGGTACCGATGATGATCCCCGCCAGCATGGCGATGACGATGGCCAGCGGCAGTGCCAGCCAGAAGTTCAGCCCCCAATGCAGCGTCGCGATGCCGACCGTGTAGGCGCCCACGGCGAAGAACGCCGCGAAGCCGAGGTCGAGCAGCCCGGCATAGCCGACCACGATGTTGAGCCCCAGCGCCAGCACTACGTAGAGCAGCGCGTTGGTCAGGATCACCGTCGCATACTGCCCGAAGATCAGCGGCGCGACGACCATGGCGACCAGTATCGCCAAGATGGCGATGCCGCGCTTCAGCGGCGTATCGAGGATGGCGGTCAGTCCGCCCCAGGCACTCGGTCGGGCAATGTCACGCGGTCGGGTTTCCGGCATCACATACGCTCCTGTTCGGGCTTGCCGAGGAGTCCGGTCGGCTTGAACACCAGCACCAGGATCAGCACCGAGAAGCTGAAGACGTCCTTCCACTCGCTGCCCACGCCCGGCAGCTGCGTGCCGAAACTCTCGAGCAGGCCGAGGATAAGCCCACCCAGCATGGCCCCGGGGATCGATCCGATGCCGCCGATCACCGCGGCGGTGAAGGCCTTGAGGCCGATCAGGAAGCCCATGAAATACCAGAGCGAGCCGTAATAGGCGCCGGCCATCGTCCCTGCGGCCGCGGCGAGCCCCGTGCCGAGGAAAAAGGTGCCGGCGATCACGCGGTTGACGTTGATGCCAAGCAGCCGGCTCATGTCCTTGTCCACCGAAACGGCACGCATGGCGCGGCCATACTGGGTGCGCGATACGAACACCTCGAGCCCGGCCATCAGCACCACCGACACACCCACCAGGATCATCTGGTTGTAGCTGATGAAGAGGTTGCCGAGGTTCACGCCGCCGAAGCCGAGCGCCACCAGCGCATAGAACGAGCCCAGCACGATGCCGTTCACGAGCTGATGGGTGAAGAT
>JAEYTN010000506.1 GCA_023433985.1 Pseudomonadota bacterium
CTGGAAGCCGCCGGGGGGTTCGCAATGCTGGCGGCGTTCCAGCAGGTCGATGCAGCGACCGGCACCCTGCACCTCAACGAGCCCATCCCCGAATTCGCGGCGCAGGCCGACAGCGTCCTGGTGAACGTGTTCCCGCGGCCGGACGGCCTGGTGGACAGCATCCCCGCCAGCGGGCGTGGCATGCCGTCCATGGCCCTGGCGCTCAGCGGCATGCCGACCAGTCAATCGCAGATCAACGTGGATTTCGGCATCGACCTGCGGACGGTCGACCGCATCTCCGTTCGCGACATCCTGCGGGGCGACGTCGCTCCCGGCCGGATCGCGGGCCGAGAGGTGGTGGTCGGCGCCAGCGCGATCGAGCTGCGCGACACGTTCCTGGTACCCCGATACGGCGTGCTGCCCGGGCCGCTGCTGCAGATTGCCGGGGCCGAGACGCTGAAGGCCAACCGGTCGTTGCTGCGGCTCGGGCCGTGGCCGGGTGCCGTGCTGGCCCTGCTGCTCGCGCTGCTCTGGGCGGTGTTCGTGCCTCGCCTCCGCGTTGGCCCTGCCATCGGGATTGCCGGCGCAGTGATCGGGCTCGCGGTCGCAGCCTCGTTCGGGATGCAGGCAGGATTTGCGGTGACCGTGCAATTGGGCGGTCTGATCGTGGCCGTGCTGGCACTCCTGGCGTTGCACCTCGGATTCCGGCAGGCGCGGGAGCTTGCGGGGCGTCGGCGAGCCGAGGCCCGGCTGATTCACCTGGCGCGGCATGATGCCGTGACTAGCCTGCCATCGCGCATTGGACTGCTGGAACGCCTCGGGGACCAGCCGAGCGGCCCGCTACTGCTGGTTCAGCTGAGGCGGCTTGACCTGGCGCGGGCCACGCTGGGCGCCAGAGTCGCGGACGCGGCGTTGCGGGCCATAGCCGCGCGCTTCTCCGCCCTGCAGATCGGGACGGTCGCCGCGCTCGAGCGCAATGTCTTCGCCTTCGCGCTGCCGGAGGGCTCGACTTCGGAGTTGGAGCAGGCGGCGGAGCAGGTGCGTGAGGCCGTGCGGCCGGTGCTTGGGGTCGAAGGGCACACGGTTTACGTCGACGCGGTGCTGGGCGCCGCCATGCCGGGCAGTTCGGCGACCCAACTGATGCATGAGGCTGAACTGGCGCTGCAGGCCGCTGCCGCGCTGCCCGAGGCGGCGTCGCTGGTAGCGTTCTCGCCGGAGATGGAAGCGACAATGGAGCGGCGCCGCAAGCTCGACATTGCGCTGCGCATGGCGGTGGAGCGCAACGAACTCACGGTGGCGTTCCAGCCGCAGATGCGAACGGCGGACGGCGTACTCGCGGGAGCGGAGGCGCTGCTGCGCTGGACCAGCCCAGAGTTCGGCCCGGTCTCGCCGGCGGAGTTCATCGCGCTTGCCGAGGAGAATGGACTCATCGTCGAACTCGGCCGCTTCGTGCTGTTCGAGGCATGCCGTGCGGCGGCGCGCTGGCAGTGGTCTGGCCGCATGGCGGTGAACGTCTCGGCGGCACAGGTGCGGCTCACCGACCTTGCCGAAATAGTGGCGGACGCGCTGCTGGAAACGGGGTTCGATCCAAGGCGGCTCGATATCGAGATTACCGAGAGCGTGCTGGCGAGCGGGCAGGCCCAGCTGGCGAAGGGCCTGGCGGAGGTCCGGAAGCTGGGGGTGGGGGTCGCCATCGACGACTTCGGCACGGGCTACTCGTCGCTGAGCTATCTCAGCGAACTCGAATTCGACAAGCTGAAGATCGATCAGAGTTTCGTCCGTCGGCTTTCCGCGGGCACGACGGACCGGGCGATCGTCGAGAGCACAATGGCGCTGGCGCGGCGACTCGGAAAGATCACGGTGGCCGAGGGCGTCGAGACCGAAGAGCAGCGGGCGTTGCTGGCGGCGATGGGTTGTGACATCTGCCAGGGCTGGCTGTTCGGCAAGCCGGTGTCGGCGACGGAGTTCGAGGAGCGCCTCAGCGAGGGCTGGCGCGGAGTGTCTGCAGACCGGCAGGGCGCGTCTCGCAGGCGATGATCTTGCCGCCGATGGCGGCTTAGGCCGCCTTGGTTAGCACGTCGCTTGGCAAGTGCCGCTTCGCCTTGAGCACTTCCATGCCGACAATGCGCCCCTCGGCGTCGTAGTCGAGGACTATGCCTTGGGCGACTTCCTCGCTCTCGCGCACCTTCTGGCTCGAGAAGCGGATATAGGCAGCGTCGACTTCGGGGTCATAGGTCACGGTGGGAGTCATGATGGCCTCCGGGCGCCACGGTCGACGAACGTCGAGAGCAGCTGTAGGAGTACAGGTCTACCACAACGCTGTCATCCCGGGCTTGACCCGGGACCCATGTCATCACCTGCGCTGGTTTCGAGTTGGGTCCCGGCTCTTCGGCCGGGATGACACCTGAGCGGGGGAGGGGCAGCAGTGCCGCTAGCCCCTTACTCATCCCCCATCTTCAGCGCCTGGATGAACGCTTCCTGCGGAATCTCGACGTTCCCGAACTGCCTCATCCGCTTCTTGCCGCGCTTCTGCGCTTCGAGCAGCTTGCGCTTGCGGGTGGCGTCGCCGCCGTAGCACTTGGCGGTGACGTCCTTGCGCAGGGCGCGGATCGTCTCGCGGGCGATGATCTTGCCGCCGATGGCGGCCTGGATGGGGATGACGAAGAGGTGCGGGGGGATCAGGTCCTTGAGCTTTTCGCACATCTGGCGGCCGCGTGATTCAGCCGCGTTGCGGTGCACCAGCATCGAGAGGGCGTCGACCGGCTCGGAATTGACCAGGATCGAGAGCTTTACCAGGTCGCCCTCGCGGTAATCGCCCAGTGCGTAGTCGAAGCTGGCATAGCCCTTCGACATGGACTTCAGCCGATCGTAGAAATCGAACACCACCTCGTTGAGCGGCAGCTCGTATTCCACCATGGCGCGGTTGCCCACATAGGTGAGGTTGGTCTGGATGCCGCGCCGGTCCTGGCAGAGTTTCAGGATCGACCCGAGATACTCGTCGGGGGTGAGGATGGTCGCCTTGATCCACGGCTCGCGGATTTCCTCGATGCGCGTCACATCGGGGAGATCGGCCGGGTTGTGGAGCTCCAGCGTCTCGTCGGTGGTGAGCTCGACCTGGTAGACCACGCTGGGCGCGGTGGCGATGAGATCGAGGTTGAACTCGCGCGCCAGCCGCTCCTGGATGATCTCGAGGTGGAGGAGCCCCAGGAAGCCGCAGCGGAAGCCGAAGCCGAGCGCCGCGCTCGTTTCCATCTCGAACGAAAAGCTCGCATCGTTGAGGCGGAGCTTGCCCATCGCCTCGCGCAGCACCTCGAAATCCGAGGCGTCGACGGGAAAGAGGCCGCAGAACACGACCGGTTGCGCCGGCTTGAAGCCGGGGAGCGCCGCCTGGGTGGGCTTGCGCTCATCGGTGATGGTGTCGCCGACGCGGGTATCGGCCACTTCCTTGATCGAGGCGGTGAAAAAGCCGATCTCGCCCGGCCCGAGCTCCGGCACGTCAACCAGCTTGGGGGTGAACACGCCCACCCGGTCGAGCTCGTAGGTGGCGCCGGTGCCCATCATCCGGATCTTCTGGTTCTTCCTGACGGTGCCGTCGATGACGCGGATCAGCACCACGACGCCGAGATAGGTGTCGTACCAGCTGTCGACGAGCAGCGCCTTGAGCGGGGCGTCGATGTTGCCCTTGGGCGCGGGCAGGCGGTGGATGATGGCTTCGAGCACGGTGTCGATGCCGAGCCCGGTCTTGGCCGAGATTTCGAGCGCGTCCGACGCATCGAGGCCGATCACGTCCTCGATCTGCTGCTTGACGCGCGGGATGTCGGCGGCGGGGAGGTCCACCTTGTTGAGCACGGGGACGATCTCGTGATCGACCTCCATGGCGTGATAGACATTGGCC
>JAEYTN010000615.1 GCA_023433985.1 Pseudomonadota bacterium
GTGCAGGCCGGCCTGACCCGAGTGAGTGGTGAGATCGATCGTCGGGTTGGTGCCCGGGCCGGACCAATCGTATTCCTGTTCGCCCAGATCGCTGTAGCGGTACAGGAGGTCGACGGAAATGTCGTCGGTGACTGCGAACTCGACGCCAGCACCAACCGTCCAGCCGACGTGAGTGGCTTCGGCACTGTTCGGCGCGCCAAAGGACGTGGTGCGCTCGGCATGGGCGAAGGCAAGACCGGCGGTCAGGTAAGGCATGAAGGCGCCGCCATCGAAGCCGACCCGGCCACGAGCCGAACCCTGCCAGTCGATCGTGTGCGTGGTGTCGAAGGCGAAGGCGCCGTCGTCATCGCCGGTGATATCCGCCCAGGCGATATCGCCGACCACGCCGATCACCAGACCGGAGCCCACGGTGAAGTTGAAACCGGCGTCGACGCCGAGGAACCAGCCGGCGAGCTCGAGGTCGTTATTCGGCGGATCGGCGAGATGGTCGGCATCAGCCCAGCCATATCCACCGAACACACCGACGAAGGGGCCATCCCAATTGCCGGCAGCCGGCGTAACGATCTCGGGAACGACCGTTTCTTCGATGATCAAGTCAGCAGCGAAAGAAGAAGATGCAAAGCCGAGCGCGGCAACTCCGGCCAGCAAGGCGATAGAAAGACGGGTCATGGATAGCCTCCTGTACGTCAACTTCAATCTACTTCCGACGTTGCTTTATAGCGAGTCCCTTCGCCCCATTTTGGGCGCCTCTGCGCCTGTATCCGGCCGAAGTGTTGCATGAAAGTCGCGGCGTCAATTGCAGAATGCAAGACAAATATGCTTTTCGCAACAGTCACTTAACCACAAATATCCGCGTCCGGAAGGAAATCGCTCGTCGGGCGCGTTCATGAACCCGCCGCATTGAAGTACCAATCGGCCGGGCAGTCGTGGTGTGCGTGCAGGGTGAGAAACGAAGAGGCCCCGGCCGCTGCAGGAGCGCCGGGGCCTCTTGAAGAGGATGGTGGGTGCGACAGGGATTGAACCTGTGACCCCCGCCGTGTGAAGGCGATGCTCTCCCGCTGAGCTACGCACCCATCCATGAGCCAGAAGGCTCGAAACTCGCCGGCCAGTTATGCCGGAAACGCAAGGACTTGCGGGGTCCCATGGCGGAGATGGTGGGTGTAACAGGGATTGAACCTGTGACCCCTACCATGTCAAGGTAGTGCTCTCCCGCTGAGCTATACACCCATCTACGCCATCAACGCCGGGCGGCGCCCGTCGTTCACGTGGGGCGGATACACCATAAAACGCCGCCGTGGGTCAAGCGCGAATTCCGGCGCGAAATCCCCTCCTGGGGAAAGCCCTTGCCTTCAGGCCGCAAGCAGTCGCTCTACCTCGTGCACGAGGTCCTTGAGGTGGAAGGGCTTGGAGAGCACCGACGCATCCTTGGGCGCATCCGAATCGGGATTGAGCGCCACGGCCGCAAAGCCCGTGATGAACATCACCTTGAGATCCGGGTCGAGCTCAGTGGCGCGACGGGCGAGTTCGATGCCGTCCATTTCGGGCATCACGATATCGCTGAGCAGGAGTGCAAACGGCTCCTCGCGCAGCCGCTCGTAGGCCGATTTGCCGTTGTCGAACGAGACGACCTCGTAGCCCGCCGTCTTGAGTGCCCGCGTCAGGAACTGCCGCATGTCGTTATCGTCTTCGGCGAGCAAAATCCGCTTCATGGCACCCATCTGTCGGCTTCTTCCGGGGAGATTCTAGTAGGAGTTCTTTAATGCAAGTTTTCTGCGTCGAGAACCTCCGGGCCATCAATGTGAACGGCCCCGCGGCCGCTTATGGACAATCGCCCGCCGGCGCGGCACAGTGGCGCTCATGCGGGGCGCTTCGGCGCCTGAGGGAGAGTTTGGTGCAGTCCGACTATTGGGACAGGCCGGCGTTCGAAACGGTAAGGCCGCGGCGGCTCACCGCCCCCCTCGTGTTCAATTCCGGCCATTCGGGTTCCGACTATCCCGAACGCTTCCTGCGCATGACCCGGCTCGATCACCTGTCGATCCGCCAATCCGAGGATGCCTTCGTCGACGAGCTGTTCGGCCGGGCCCCGCATCTGGGCACGCCGCTGATCCGCGCGCATTTCCCGCGCGCCTATCTCGACATCAACCGCGAGCCGTGGGAGCTCGACCCCACGATGTTCGTCGAGCCGCTGTCCGAGCGGTTCAATACCACCTCGCCCAGGGTTGCCGCCGGGCTGGGTACGCTGGCGCGCGTCGTGGCCGAGAACAAGCCCATCTACAAGGAACGGCTGACGCTCGACGACGCACGCATGCGTATCGAGGGCATCTACCAGCCCTACCACGCCACGCTGCAGCGGCTCTTGACCGAGGCCTACACCGTATTTGGCGTCGCCGTGCTGATCGACTGCCACTCGATGCCCCGATTAGCCCGCTCGGGCGACCGAATCGGCCCCGACGTGGTGCTGGGCGATCGCTACGGCACCACCTGCTCGCCCTTCCTCGCCGACCTCGCCGAGATGGTGTTCACGAGCGCCGGGCTGCGCGTGGCCCGCAACCGCCCCTATGCCGGCGGCTTCTGCACCCGCACCTACGGCCGGCCGCAGCATGGCGTCCACGCCCTGCAGGTCGAAGTCAGCCGCCACCTCTACATGAACGAGGTGACGCTGGAGAAGAACGACGGCTTCGGGGCGATGAAGCAACTGATCGAGCGTTTCCTGGTGGCGCTGATCGGGTTGGACCTGAGCCTGCTGGCCCCACCCGCGACCGCAAGCGAGAAATTCGCGGCGGAGTAGCCCGACGCCGGACACTACCACCACCATGCTTCGCATGGCCCCCAGGCTGGTGGCGCGCTCGTGCGCACCTGCGCCATCACTGGCGTGACACCAATCGATCCCGCGTGCATTAAAGGCATGCCCGACGAAAAATCGGGCCGCCGAAGCGGCCCAGTCAAGGGAGGAAACGATGGCGGCCAGTCGCTTGGGCCCAAGTCGCGGTCTAAGTTTCGAGCCGCCCATCCATCATGCAATATCCGGAGTGAACTGATTTGCCGCCTCGGACAAGCTCGACACAAGTCTTCAACAGGCGAGGCATCGTCATTGTTGCAAAAATGACTCATTGAGCTTGGCGACTATTCGCACCGACTTGCGCGCGCTTGCGCCTAGACCGCTGAAACCACACGACAAACCGATCCGGACCCGCGTATGAACGATACACCTCTTGCCTCGCCCCTGGGTGACCTCGCGGCTGACCTTGTCCGCCAGACGCTGCTCGATGCGGCCGAGATCGCCGCCAGCCACACCCTGCCCCGCTTCCGCTCGGCGCTGGCGGTCGACAACAAGCTGGTCGGCGGATTCGACCCGGTGACCGAGGCCGACCGCGAGGCGGAGCTCGCGATCCGGCAGCTGCTGGGCGAGCGCTTCCCCACCCACGCCATCATCGGCGAGGAGTGGGACGACAAGGCCGGCGCCGGGCCCTACGCCTGGATCATCGACCCTATCGACGGCACCCGCGCCTTCATCAGCGGCGTGCCGGTATGGGGCACGCTGGTGGGACTGACGGTGAATGCCCGTGCCGCGGCCGGGTTGATGGCGCAGCCCTTCACCGGCGAGATCTTCCTGAGCCTGCCGGGCGAGGCCGCCTGGTATCGCGGCGACCAGAAGGTGCCGCTGCGCACCTCCAAGGTCACCGACCTGGCGGCCGCCAAGCTGACCGCCACCTCGCCCGACCTGTTCGAGCTGACGCCCGCGACGCTTGACCCCTGGACGCGGCTGCGCGGCTGCGTCCTTACCACGCGCTACGGGCTCGATTGCTACGGTTACGCGCTGCTGGCCGCCGGCCACATCGACCTCGTGGTCGAGGCGCGACTCAAGGACGTCGATATCTGCCCGCTGATTCCGCTGATCGAAAACGCCGGCGGCGTCATCACCACCTGGGAAGGCGGGCCCGCGGAAGGGGGTGGCAACTGCGTCGCCGCCGCGACGCCGGAGCTGCATGCGGCCGCCCTGGCCGTGCTGGGGGGCTGACGTGCCGACCGCCGCGTACGGCATGTTTCTCGAGGCGATGCGCGGCCGCAGGCAGGTCGTGTGCACGTTTCAGGGCCGGCGGCGCGAAATCTGCCCGGTGATTCTCGGGCATACCGACGGCCGGGAACGCGTGCTCGCGTTCCAGTTCGGCGGCGAAAGCAGCAAGCCGCTGCCGCCCGGAGGCGCGTGGCGCTGCCTGACGCTGGACGAGGTCACCCGCATCGAGCTTCGCGATGGGCCATGGCGGGCCGGCGACGAGCACGGGACCCGGCAGACCTGCGTAGCCGAGGCGGACTACGACGTGAACCCGGCGAGCCCGTACCATCCCAGGTTTCGACTGTAGGGAGAGTGCCGCGCCAATTGCGCCCGGGTCTTACGCCATCCCTGCTCCGATGAACGCGTCGAACGCGGCCAGCACCTGGCCACGAATCGTATCGTTTTCCTGGAACAGCTCGTGCTTGGCGCCCGGGACGATGACGTGGCGGCCGGTGCGCATCCTGAGCCCCAGCGTTTCGATGGCGGCGGTGGACACGATCTCGTCGCGCGCTGCGGCCAGCATCAGCACGGGGATCTTCACCCCGCCCGGGAATGCATCGGCGCCCGCCTCGGCCATCGCCCGGAAGGCGCTTGCGGCCCAACGAATCGTCGGCGTGCCGATCTCGAGTTCGGGCCGCGCCTTCAGCACCTCCACCGCGCGCATGAACCGGGTGGCGTCGGACGTGACGGCGTTGCCGGCGAAGCTCTGCTCCGATTGCGGCTTATCGGCCCGCCGCCCCGCCGCCATCCGGCCAAGGCCGAGCAGCACCAGCGTTTCGCAGAGCCGGGCCATGCCCGCCATGCCGAAAGGTTGTCGGTCGAGCGCGATCATCGGAGCCGAGAGGAAGATGCGCTCGAACATCATGCGGTCGCGGGCGCCGGCATAGAGGCTCGCGAGCCCACCCATCGAGTGGCCCACTAGGAAATACGGCGCCGGGCAATCGGGAAGGAGAATCGAGCCGTGGAAGCTGCGGAGGTCGGTCCAGTAGTCGTCGAAGCTGCTGACATAGCCGAGCCGCTTGTTGCCGATCAGCCGCTGGCTGCCCCCCTGCCCCCGCCAATCGAAGGTAGCGACGGCGAAGCCGCGCGCCTGGAAATCGGCGATGGTCTCGAAGTATTTCTCGATGAACTCGGTGCGCCCGTGCACGAGGCACACCGTGCCCTGCGGCGCGCCCGGCCCCTTGGGGAAGGTCGCATAGCGCAACTGCACCTTGTCGGCGGTGGTGAAATAGCCCACCCGCGCCCCTTCGGGCACCGGGTTGGACGGAACCACGGCGAGCTGCGGTCCTGCGGGGTCGACGATGGCGTTCATGCCGGCTGGGCTCACGACGAGGGCGAAACTGTAGAGCCCTCAATACTGGATTCCCCCGAAGGCGGGAATGACGCCGTGGAAGGAAGGAAGGCGGCATCATCCCCGACCGGATGGAGCCCTGGAATGCGTGGCCCCGACACTAAAACAGAAAAGCCAGCGCCTCCTTGGGAGACACTGGCTTTCCTGTGATGGGCCGCCTTGCGGGGGGCGGGTGAAGGCGGCTCATTCGGTGTGCCCTGCAGCAGACAGTCAGCACAGTTGCGTTTATAGGAATGCCTGCCTGAACCCCTTTTGAGCGGCACATTCATTTTGGGTTCACCAACCTGAATGGGCCCCTTGAACGGCCAAAACGCCTCCCTAAATCAATGCTGTTCGCCGGGAGACCCCGGGAACCGGGACACCCGGGAATGACGCTTGCCCAGCAGGGGAGCGCTCATGGGACACCCGTTGAAACCACGTTGCTTCACAAGGAGAATGTGACCATGGCTGCCTACGATTTTTCGCCCTTCTATCGCTCGACCGTCGGCTTCGACCGCGTCTTCAACCGGCTCGACCAGCTGGTCGGCCAGGAAGCCAAATCCTACCCGCCCTATAACATCGAGAAGACCGGTCCCGACGCGTACCGCATCTCGATCGCGGTGGCCGGCTTCGCCGAGGGCGACATCGCCATCGAGAGCAAGGAGAACAACCTCGTGGTGAAGGGCGCCAAGCCCTCCGACACCGAGGGTGCGCAGCGGGAGTTCCTGCACCGCGGCATCGCCGAGCGTGCCTTCGAGCTCCGCTTCCAGCTTGCCGACTATGTGGAGGTCGCCGGCGCCAGCCTGGAGAACGGCCTGCTCCACATCGAGCTGAAGCGCGAAATCCCTGAGTCCAAGAAAGCCCGCCAGATTCCGATCTCGGCGGCGACCAAGACGATCGAGGACAAGACGGTCAACTAAGCATCTCCGCTCGCGAACGCCTGATCTCGCAGGCGGTCTGTGGATCAGGAGAACGGAAAGGGGCGTGGGTTCGCAAGAACCCGCGCCTTTTCGATTCCGGGCCTCGCGGCGCCCGTCTCGGAGGCCCCCGCTACTCCTTCCGCGTTCCCGCCCGCGGCTTGCCGTCGTGGCGGCCAAGGGGGCGCCTGGGGGCGTCGTCCCAGGCGCGGCCCTTGCCGCGGAATTCGTCCATGCGCTGCGGATTGAGCGGATAGTAGAGCTGGTTGCCCTCGCGCTGGTGCTCGCCGACGATGAGGAGGTGCACGTCGGTGTCGGAGTTGTTGAGGAAGCTGTGGGCGATGCCGGTACCGGCGGGGAAGCCCACGGCGTCGCCGGGCACGAGCGGGTGGAGGTCGCCGTCGATCCAAACATCGGGCGTGCCCTCGAGCACATAGACGAATTCTTCCTCCAGCCTTTCGGCGTGGGGATGCGACGAGCGGCTGCCGGGCGGGATGATCTCGTAGTTGACGCCGATGCGCTTGAGCCCGAAGCGCGCCCCGAACCTTGCACCTGATC
>JAEYTN010000029.1 GCA_023433985.1 Pseudomonadota bacterium
CTTGTTGCCGTCGGCGTCGACCGGCCTTGTCAGCCAGTCCTGGACGTAGCTGGCGTGCACGGAGACGAGCTTTCCCAGCTCGCCTGCCGCCACCATCTCGCGCGCCTGCCGCACCATGGCGTAGCCGGTATTGTTGAGGGTGACGAGGAACCTGCGGTTCAGCCGGTCGGCAAGGGCCACGAGGGCTTCCGCCTCGGGCAGGGTGGCCGACAGCGGCTTGTCGCAGATGACGTCGATGCCGGCTTCGAGGAAGGCCGTGGCGACGGGCGCGTGGAGGTGGTTGGGCGTGACGATGACCACCGCCTCGATGCCGTCCGCGCGCTGCGCCTCGGCCTCGGCCATCTGCCGGTAGTCGGCATAGCTGCGGTCGGGCGCGATGCCGATATCGGCGGCGGACGCCGCGGCGTTCTCCGGATCGGAGGAGAGTGCGCCGGCAACGAGGCTGATCTGGTCGTCGAGCCGCATGGCGAAGCGGTGCACCGCGCCGATGAAGGCGTTACGCCCGCCACCCACCATGCCAACGCGAAGACGCTCGGCGGACCGGCCATCGGACGTTGCATAGACCATGTCAGCGATCCTCGATGATGCGTAGATACGCGGCGGTGACCAGCAGGATGATCGAGCCGAAGATGATCATTCGCGCGCCTTCGGGGATCTGCAGGATCGTGAGGATGGTGGTGATCACGCGCAGGATCAGCGCCCCGATGATGGAGCCGAAATAGCCGCCGCGCCCGCCGAAGATCGACGTGCCGCCGATGACGGTGGCGGCCACTGCCGGCAGCAGCAGCGGCTCGGCGAGGGTCAGCGATGCAGCCTTGATGAGGCCGATATAGAGGATGCCGGTGATGCCGGCGAGGAGACTCGAGGCGACATAGAGGGTGAGGATCACCTGCCAGTATTTGACGCCCGAGAGCCGCGACGCCTTCTCGTTGTCGCCCACGGCGTAGAGCAGCCGGCCGAAGCCGGTGTAGCGCAGGGTAAAGATGATCAGCGCGGCAAGCGGCAGGAACACCAGCAGCGAGTTCGGCACGCCGAAGCTGAGGCCGGTGCCGAGCCATTTGAGCCAATCCGGCACGAGGAAGCCGGTAGCGATTACCGTGCGCTGGTAGACCTGCAGGCTGCCGAAGGCGACGAGCCCGGTGCCGAGCGTCATGATGAGCGGATGCACGCGGAAGATGCCGACGCCGATGCCGTTCGCGAGGCCGACCAGCACCGCCGGCAGCATGGCAAGCGCGAAGGCTATGGCGGGATCGGTCTGCACCACCTGCGTGGTGAGGACGAAGGCGCTGACGGTGGCCACGGTGCCCACCGACATGTCGATGCCGCCGGTCAGCATGGTCATGGTCTGGCAGCCGGCGAGCAGCGCCAGCGGGATGGCGAACTGGATGGTGCTGGCGAGCCAGCGGGCGTTGACGATGCCCGGCTGGATGACCTGCAGGAAGCCGACGAGCCCCCCGAGCAGCACGATCAGTGGGATGATCGGGTAGTCGCTCATGAACCGCTTGAGGCGGCGGCCGGGCGAAACGGGAGCGGGGGAGGGGGCGACCATGGTCATGGCGAACGGGCCCTCATGGCAAGGAACGCGCCCAGCATCACGACGACGACCATGATGGTGCCTTCGACGATGGTGGCGACGTTGGGATCGACGGCGAGAAGGGTGAGGTCGGTACGCACCAGCCGCAGCACGAACACTGCGACGATCGGGCCGACGAGCCCGCCGCTCCCGCCGCCCAGCACCACCCCGCCGAGCACTACGGCCGCGACGCTGGCGAGGAGGTACGGGCCGGGGATCGGCGAGCCGATGCCGGTGCTCATGGTCAGCGAGATGCCGCCCATTGCGGCGAGCAGGCCGGCCAGTGCGTAGGCCGCGATCTTGGTGCGCGCCACCGGCACGCCGCTGCGAAACGCCGCCAGCTCGTTCGAGCCGATGGCGTAAATGGAGAGGCCGAGCCGCGAACGCTTGAGCGGGAGCCAGACGAGCGCCAGGCAGGCGACGAGGAGGATCAGCGCACTCGGAATCCACGCGGTGATTTCGGCCGGCACCCCGGGGATCGGCACCGTTCCGACGACCGTGGCCTTGAGCCACAGGGCCGCGGCACCGCCGGGCGAGGCGAGGATCAGCAGCGCCAAGCCCTGGAACACGAACAGCATGGCGAGCGTCACCACGATGTCGGGCACGCGCGTGAGGACGATCAGCACGCCGTTGAGGGCGCCGAGGCAGAGCCCGAGCAGCAGCACCATGGGGACGACGAGGATGGCGAACTCCTCGCTCGCCCCGCTCATCAGCACGGCAGCCGTTACGCTGGTGACCGCCATCATCGAGGCGACGGAAAGATCGATGCCGCCAGCGATCACCACGATTGCCTGCGCGGCGACGGCGAAGGCGTAGGGCAGCACGGCGCGGACCAGCGAGCCGAAATCGTTGGCGCCGTAGTTGGGTTGGATGATGCGGGTGAAGATGAACAGCAGTATGAACAGGGCGCAGAGGCCGATCACCCAGCTGTTGCGGCGGATGAAGGCGGTCATGGCGAGGCTCCCTCGCCGGTCTGGGCGAGCACGCCGGCGTCCACCGCGTCGCGGGGCAGGCCATAGGCGGCGCGGGTGAGGGCGGCTTCGTCGGCGATGGCGGCCGGCATCACGTCGACGACCTTGCCGCCGAAGATGACGATGACGCGGTCGCACGCGAGTTGGATTTCGGCGAGCTCGGAGGTGTAGAACAGCACTGACTTGCCCTGGCTCGCGAGCTCGCGCATCAGCCCGTAGATCTGCTGCTTGGTACCCACGTCGATGCCGCGGGTGGGGTCGAAGCAGAGCACGGTGCGGGCGTCCGCCGCGATCCAGCGGGCGATGGTAACCTTCTGCTGGTTGCCGCCCGAGAGGCGCTGGAC
>JAEYTN010000132.1 GCA_023433985.1 Pseudomonadota bacterium
GGTGTACGGGGCCACGTAGGGGTTCTCCGCCGACGGCCAGCCGGTCCAGTAGGTGTTGTTGAACGTCACCACGTGGAACTCCTCCAGCAGGTCGATCTGCGGCAGGTCACGGAGCGCGATGTCGAGCGCCGCCACGGCGTTCTTCATGTACTCGCTGTCGGGGTTGGTATCGGCCGGCACCGCGTCCATGGCGTCGATCAGCTTGTCGTACTCGGGGTTCTCGTAACGCGAGGCCGCCACGGCGTTCGGGATGTTCTCGCCCAGCGGGCGGGAGAACTTGCTGTGGTAGTGCTGCAGCGTTTCGAGCGGCTCCGAGAGCGACCCGCAATGCACGAAGATCATCGTGTCGAAGTTGCCGCTCTGGATGTCGGGCAGCCAGGTGTCGTCCACCGGAGCCTGCACCGCATCGAACCCGGCATTCTTCAGCTGCTGGGTCAGCGGCGCCAGCGTCGGCTGGATGAAGGCCGGCGTCCGCACCGTCACCCGCAGCGGCTGGCCGTCCTTGGCCCACACACCGTTGGCGTCCTTGGCGTAACCGGATTTCGCCATGTACTCCTCGACCTTGGCCGGATCGGGCTGGTCGAGCGCGTACTTGTCGAGCACGGCCTTCAGCGGGCTGCCCTCGGTCAGCCAGGTGCCGGCCATGTAGCCCGAGAACGCATAAGTCACCGGCTTCTGGCTGCCTTCGTAGCCGATGTCGTTGAGCGCCTCGCGGTCGATCGCGAAGTTGATCGCGTAGCGCAGGTTCACGTCGTTCCACGGCTCGCGCTTCTGGTTGAACACCAGCGAGTAGTCGCAGCCGTCGGGAGCGCCCCAGTTCGGGCCTTCGGCATTCCACGAGCTCAGCTTGTCGTTCTGCGCGCGCGCCGCTTCGAACGTGCCGATCAGCAGCTGCCGCCCGCCGTCGATCTGGTTGGCGATATGGAGCTGCCCCATGGCGTCGTCCGACGACACCGGCACCAGCATGATGCGCTTGGGCGCCGGCAGGTCCTGGAAGCCGACCTTCGCCCCCCACCAGTCATCGCGGCGATCGAAGATCTCCTGCTGGTTGGTGGAGAGCACCAGCTTGTAGGCGCCGGTACCGACCGGCCAGCCCTTGGCGAGGTCGAAATTGGTGAAGCTCGCGAAGTCCTGCCCTTCCCAGATGTGCTTGGGCAGGATCGGGTAGTGGTTCTCGTGCCCCAAGGCCAGGAAGTCGCGCACGAAGCGCGGCGCCGGCTTCTTGAAGTGGATCACCGCCGTCAGCGGGTCGGTCGCTTCGACACTGTCGATCCACTCGTTATAGGCGGCCGCGCCGCCCACTTCCGGCGGCGCATCGCGCACCGCCTCGAGCGTGAACTTCACGTCCTCCGCCGTGAACTTCTGCCCGTCGTTCCACTCCACCCCGTCGCGCAGCTTGATCGTCGCCGAGGTGAAGTCCGGCGCGTACTCGAAGCTCTCCGCCTGCCAGGGGATTAATTCCCCCGTGTTGAGGTTGGTGTAGAACAGGCCCTCGTTGACGGTGATCTGCATCGCGTCGCGCTGGTGCGTCACCGAGGTAAGGTATGGGTGCCAGTTCTCCACGTTGGCGAACTGCGCCGGCTGGTCGCCCCACGGGGTCAGCACCAGCGTTTCGTTGCGCGGCATGTCGGCCACCTGCGCCATGGCGGTGGTCGCCAGCAGTGCCGAGGCAAGCAGCGCAAAAGCGCCGCCTGCCAGGGACTTAGTCAAGCGAGAGTTCATTCGGGTCTCCTCCTTTTGACCGTTCAGAATTCGTTCAGACTCTGTTCATCTTCGTGGCAGCCGCGGCCCTTTTCCGGCCTCTCCGCGGCTCCCAGGGACTGCGCCCAGGACTGCGCCCTTGTCAGGCGTCGTTCAGCATCCCCGGCTAGATCGCCATCTTCTCGATGGCTTCCATGCTGAGCCCGTGGCCGAAGCCGGGCTCGTCCGAAACCACGACATAGCCGTCCACCGGCACCGCCATGCCCGGGTAGTTGTTGGTCTCCTTGAGCGGCTGCCCCGGCGCCCCGCCGACAAAGAACTCGCCCCATTTGGACGCGGTCGACGCAATGGTGAAGTGCTGGCCGTAGGGCGTGTTCATGCCCGCATGGCAGAACACCTCGAGCCCCGCATACTCGGCGATAGCCGCGATCTTCTGCACCGCCGTGAAGCCGCCCACCCAGTGGATATCGGGCTGGAAGATGTCCGCCACCCGGTCCTTGGCCGCCTCGAAGAAGGTATAGGGCGTGTACCAGTGCTCGCCCGTCGCGATGGTCTGCCACGGCAGCCGGTCGCGCAGCGCCTTGTGCGAGCTATGGTCCTCCGGCATCAGGCAGTCTTCCATCCACTTGAGGTTGAAAGGCCTGAACCGGTTGGCGAGACGCACCGCGAACTCGACGTCGAAGGCCATCCAGCAATCGAGCATCAGCTCGACCTTCGGCCCGATCAGCTCGCGCGCCTTGCCGACGAATTCTTCATTCCGGTCAATGGCTTCTAGGCCGTCGGCGGTCCCGTACGGGCACGCCAACTTGGTCGCCTTGAACCCCAGCTCCATGTGCCAGTCGGTGTCGTTGCCGGTCGCGTAGCAGAACTGCTTGTCCCGCACCGCACCGCCCGCCAGCTCGTACACCGGCAGCTTCAGCACCCGGCCCTTCAGGTCCCACAGCGCCAGGTCGATGCCCGAGATCGCATAGGACCCCAGGCCCGACGACGAGTACGGCGACACGATGCGCATCATCATGTCGTAGAGCTTCTCGGTGGCGAGCGCGTTCTCCCCCTCGAGCAGCGGGCCGATATGGTCGTTGATCAGCGAGATCGTCGGCTGGCCGTACCCGGTGGTGCCGAAGCCCCACGAGCCGTCGTCGGCCGTCACGACCACGCCCACGGCCGGGAACTTGGCGTTCCAGCTCGCCCGCAGCGCCTTGTAGCGCGGATAGCGCGACATCGGGTTCGCCACCTCGGCGTCCTTGGTCCATGGCGGCCGCCGCGCCGTGCCCTTCTGCTTGGCCTCCTCATAGGTGCCGCCCGCAATCGGGTTGGTGATGGCGAAGGCGCGGATGCTCTTGATCTTCAACGGAAACTCCTCCGGGTCGTCTTGTCTCTTGCCGGGCCTCAGGCCGGGATGCGGTAGTGCTTGCGGGCGTTGTCGCGGAAGAGCCCGGCCCGCTCTGCTTCCGAGAAGCCGGCCGTGATCGCGTCGAAGGCGCGCCACACCGTCACGAAGTCCGAGTACTGCTTGTCGACCGGGAAGTTGGACGCGAACATCGCCCGCTCCGGCCCGAACGCGTCGATGCTTTCCAGCACCAGCGGCCGGATGCTCTCGGTGGTCCAGCCGTTGTCGAGCATCGCCAACCCGCTGATCTTGGCTACGATATTGGGCTGCGCCGCCAGCGTCCGGAGCCCGGCCTTGTACTGCCTCCACCCCGCGAGGTCGCGGTCGGCCCACATCCCGGCATGGTTGAGGATGATGCGCGTATCCGGCGCCTTGGCCGCCAGCGCCGCCGCCGTTTCCATCTGGTGCGGATAGAGCTGCAGGTCGAAGCTCAGCCCGCGCCGCCCCAGCTCGCGCAGCCCCTCGAGGAACTGCCCCTCCGCCATCAGGTCGCGGCTCGTATAGCTGCGCTTGGGGTCGGGATGCATGTTCACGACCTGCCGGATGCCCCGGAAGATCGCAAATTCCTGGTGCTGGTCGAGCAGCGCCGGAAACTGCGGCGAGCCTAGGTCGCCATTGCCGACGATCACCAGCGGCAGCGGGTTGGCGTCCGCCACCTTCTGCAGCGTCTCGGTCTCCTTGACCGGATCGGTCGGAAACGCCTCGACATGCACCGCGCCCACGATCTCGAACGCGTCGCGCCCTTCCTCGAGATATTCCTCGATCAGGTAGCTCCGGCAGATCGTGGCATTCGCCCCGCCCGGCCCGGGCTTCTCGAAATGCGGGTAGATGCGGGTCCAGAGGTCCCACAGGTGGATATGCGGATCGACGATCTGCAGCTTGGCCATGGTGCGTCCTCAGTCGAGCCGGAACATCTCTTCGACCGGCCACGATTTCGGCCGCGCGTCCTCGTGTGTCTCCATGTGCGGCTCCATCCACTGCCACCACTTGAGCACCACCGGATCGACGCCCTCGGTCTGCGACGGCGCGCCGTCAGGCTTCTCGAGATAGGCGAACAGCAGGTTCTCGTAGCGGTAGATCGTGTAGTTGCTGACGCCCTGGCTCTTCAGCAGCGCCACCATCTCGGGCCAGATCTCGTCGTGCTTGCGCTTGTATTCGGCTTCCTGGCCGGGCTTCAGCTTCATCACCCACGCGGAACGCGCCATTCTCGTCTCCCCTAGTTCGTTGCTTCGAAAGCCCGGGCGGCTGCCGGCTCGCGCGGCGGCCAGGCTCCGGAATATCCCAGCCGCTTGCTGACCTGCCGGCAGGCCTTGTGCAGCTGCTCGACCAATGGCTTCACCCCGGCGCCCGCCGCCTTGGGCGTAGGCCCGGAAATGCTGATCGCCCCCACCGGACGGCCGATCCGGTCGAGGATCGGCACCCCGATGCAGAACACGCCCATCACCAGTTCCTGGTCGTCGATCGCATACCCGCGCTCGCGGATGCGCCCGAGTTCCATCAGGAGCGCCGTAGCGTCGGTAAGCGTGTTGGGCGTGAACTGCGTCTTCGGCCCGTTGGCCACCCGCACCTGGTCGGCTTCGCCCATGAAGGCGAGCACCGCCTTGGCGCTGCCGCCGGCATAGAGCGGCCCGCGCGACCCGACGCGCCAGTCGAGCTGCATGCCCTCGCTGCCGCGCACCTTGTCGATGCAGACGCCATAGTCGCCCGAGAGCATGTTGATGTTGA
>JAEYTN010000166.1 GCA_023433985.1 Pseudomonadota bacterium
ACCAGATGGTGCTGTCGGCTGCCGGCAACGTCGACCACGACCAACTGGTGGATATTGCCAACAACCGCTTCCATGGCTTGCGCGCGACTGGTGCCCCTGTGCCGGCGCCCGCGTCCTATGTGGGCGGCGAGCAGCGGCTGGTGTCGGATCACGAGCAGGCCCACATCGTGCTCGGCATGGAAGGCCGCGCCTACAACTCCGACGGCTTCTATGCCGTGCAGATTCTTGCATCGATCCTGGGCGGTGGCATGAGCTCGCGCCTGTTCCAGGAAGTGCGCGAGAAACGCGGCCTCTGCTACTCGGTCTACGCGTTCCACTGGGCCTTTGCCGACAGCGGCATCTTCGGCGTCGCCGCCTCGACGGGCGAGGAGGAGGTGACCGACCTTGTTCCCGTCATCCTCGATGAGTTGCGCAAGGCCACCGAGTCGATCTCCGACGAGGAGGTGATCCGCGTTCGCAACCAGATCCGCGCCGGGCTGCTGATGTCGCTGGAAAGCCCATCCTCCCGGGCCGGCCAGCTGGCGCGCCAGCAGATCCTGTGGGGCCGGCCGATTCCGCTGCAGGAGACGGTAGACCGCATCAACCGCATCACCCCCGAGCGGGTGAAGGAAGTCGCCCGGCAGGTCTTCGATGCGGGGAAAGTCTCGCTCGCCGGCATCGGCCCTGTTGCGAAGCTGCCCGACTACCGCGACATTGCCGCGAAGCTGAAGAACTGACGCCGAGGCCGGCATCCGATGATGCTCACCTGGTTCGCCCGTGACGAGACGCCGGTGCTGATGGGCAACCGCGTGACGCTGCGCGCGCCGCGCTCCTCCGACTACACCGCCTGGCGCGACCTCCGCCGCCTCAGCCGCGATTTCCTGAAGCCGTTCGAGCCCCGCTGGACCGAGTCCGACCTCAACCAGCGCGTCTTCGCCTCGCGGCTGAAGCGCGGTCGCGAGGAAGCGCGCGCCGGCACCGACTACAGCTTTTTGGCCTTCATCCGCGAGGATGGCGACGAGGTGCTGGTTGGCGGCATCACGCTTTCCAACATCCGCCGCCGCGCCGCGCAGTTCGTCAATCTCGGCTACTGGATGGGCCGTCCCTATGCCGGCCAGGGGCTGATGACGGAGGCGGTCGGCCTCGTCGTTCCCTTCTGCTTCGATACCCTGGGCCTCCACCGCATCCATGCGGCCTTCCTGCCCGACAACATGGCTTCCCGCCGTGTCCTTGAAAAAAACGGATTCCGGGAAGAGGGGTTCGCCGAACACTACCTCCAGATCGACGGCAAATGGGCAGACCACGTGCTGTTCGGACTTACCCGCGAGCGTTACGAAGCCTCCCTCCGCCACAACCGGCGGTAAGTGGCGTTCTGGGAGAAGTTCCAGACTTTCCGGTTCGGAAGCGCCGCTAACCCAGAACCCCGCGTAGCGCTTGTGGCGTGGCGGAAACCCCGATACCAAGGTTCTCAATCCATGACTGCGGCAAGGCCATTTCAAAGCTAATGCGTCACATCCTGTACCTCGCGATGTGTATTGCGTTCGTGTTGGCTGGGTCATTGAGCGCCGCCGCCTTCGACGTCATCACCGCCCCGGAGGATGTCAACGCTGTCAACCTCACCGGCGTGGTCGATGTCGTGCCCGGCGATGCCGGCAAGGTGCAGCTGAGCACGGCCCCCGGCGAGGACGGCATCATCCGCCGCATCGAGGTGCTGGCCTCCGTCAACGGCACCAATCCCAACTGGGCGCTGTTCGCGCTGCGCAACGATTCCGACGTGCAGCTCGAGCGCCTGCTGGTGGCGCCCTTCTTCCGCCTGCCGGGCTCCGGCGTCTTCCGGCCCGATCTAGGCGCCGAGCGCATCAAGGTGCTTACCCCCTCGGCCGGCCTGCGCCCGACCCGACTCACCGACCGCGAAGCCGACGTCTACGAGGTCGTGCTCGATCCCGGCGCCACCGTCACCTTCGTGGCCGAACTCTCGAACGGCGCGCTGCCCGAGCTTTATCTGTGGAAACCCGACGCCTACCGCGACTACGTGAACTCGTTCACGCTGTTCCGCGGCACCGTGCTCGGCGTCGCCTCCCTCGCAGCCGTGTTCCTCACCATCATGTTCGTGGTGCGGGGCAGGGGCATTTTCCCGGCCACGGCCGCCTTCTCCTGGGCGGTGCTTATCTACCTACTCGTCGATTTCGGCGTGCTCGGCCCGTTGCTCAACATCTCCAACGGCTCCATCCAGCCGCTGCGCGCCGCCGCCGAGGCGGGCATAGCGACAACGCTGTTCGGCTTCCTCTTCATCTATCTCAACCTCCACCGCTGGCACCTGAGGTTCATCCACCTGGCGCTCGCGCTGGTGGTGGTGTTCCTCACGCTGTTCGGCTTCGCCTTCTTCCAGCCATCCATCGCCTCAACGGTCGCGCGCCTCGTGCTGGCGCTGCTCGGCGTCACCGGCTTCTTCCTCATCCTGCTGCTGGCGCTGCGCGGCTACGACCGCGCCGTGCTGCTGGTCCCCACCTGGATCATCTACATCGCCTGGCTGTTCTACGCCTGGCTGGTGGTGACCGGGCAGGTGTCGAACGACGTGGCGCAGCCCGCCGTCGCCGGCGGCCTCGTGCTCATCGTCATGCTCCTGGGCTTCACCTCGGTGCAGCACGCCTTCTCCGAGGGGCAGGTGTCCATCGGCACGCTCTCCGAAGTCGAACGCCGCGCCCTTGCCCTCACCGGCTCGGGCGACTTCGTCTACGACTGGAACATCGAGCGCGATCGCGTCGCCGTCTCCGACGAGCTCGGCACCCGCCTGGGTGAGCGCCGAGGCGCGCTCCGCGGCTCGATCAAGCGCTGGCTCGATCGCGTCCATCCCGAGGATCGCGACCGCTTCCGCACCGCCTTCGATACGCTGGTGGAGCTTCGCCGCGGCAAGGTCAGCGCCGATATCCGCCTCGCCGCGCACGATGGCAGCTACCGCACCTTCCGCATGCGGGTGAAGCCGGTCCTCGGCGGCGACGGCCAGGTCAACCGCATCGTCGGCACCCTGCAGGATGTGAACGAGGATCGCGCCAGCCGCGAGCGCCTGCTGCATGATGCCGTGCATGACAGCCTCACAGGCCTCCCCAACAAGCAGCTTTTCCTCGATCGGCTGGAGCGCGCACTGGTTCGGGCCCGCCTGCCCAACGGCACCAAGCCCGCCGTGTTCCTCATCGACATCGACCGGTTCAGCGAACTCGAGGAGCGCGTCGGTCACTCGGCCGCCGATTCCGTGCTCCTCGCCATCTCCCGCCGCGTCGCCCGCATCATGCGCCCGCTCGATACGGTGGCGCGGCTCGGCGGCGACCAGTTCGGCGTCATCCTCGCCTCGGAGCAGGCCGCCGGCAAGATCGCCGAAACCGCCGAGCAGATCCGCAAGGCGCTGAAGTCGCCCTTCAACTTCGGCGAGCGCGACCTCAGCCTCACCGCCTCCATCGGCGTAACCATCTACGACGGCAACCCGGTGGCTGCGCCCGACGTGCTGCGCGATGCGGAGCTCGCCATGTACTACGCCAAGCGGCTGGGCGGCGACCGCATCGAGGCCTTCCGCGCCTCCGCCCGCTCCATTGCCGCCTACTCCAAGGCGTCGGAGGAGGACCTCGACCGCGGCCTCCGCCACGGCGAGCTCTCTGTCATGTTCCAGCCGATCATGGATATCCACTCGGGCACCATCGCCGGCGCCGAGGCGCTGATGCGGTGGAATCATCCGCAGCGCGGCATCGTGCTGCCCGAGGAGTTCGTGCCGCTCGCCGAACGCTCCGGCATGATCGACCGGCTCGGCCGCGTCGCCTTCGAGCAGGCCGCCGGCCAGGCCCGCGACTGGGCGAGCCAGCTACCGCTGCCCGAGGATTTCTTCGTCTCGGTCAACCTCTCGCCCACCCAGCTCGCGACCGAGAGCCTGCTCAACGACATGCGGGCCCTGGTCTCCGACCATCGGCAGATCGCCCGCCACCTCAAGCTCGAGATCACTGAGAGCCAGGTGATGAGCAACCCCGAGCACTCGGCCTACGTCCTCAACGCCCTCCGCTCGCTCGGCCTGCGGCTGGCGCTCGACGATTTCGGGACCGGCCACTCCTCGCTGAGTTACCTGCACCGCTTCCCGTTCGACACCATCAAGATCCCGTCGCCCTTCGTGCAGCTTTCGGACGACAGCGGGCTCGCCCACACCCAGGTCCCGATCATCCGCGCCATCGTCACGCTCGCCACCGAGCTCGACCTTGCCGTGATCGCCGAGGGTGTCGAAACCATCGAGGAAGTCGAGCGCCTGCAGCAGCTCATCTGCCAGTACGCCCAGGGCTTCGCCTTCGGCGCCGCCATGACCGGCCCCGTACTCGGCAAACGCCTCCAAAGCCAACTCACGGCGCGCTAGCCCAACTCAGGCACAACGCCCCGGGTCCCCGCAAAGCGGGGGAAGCGACCAGCCGTAGGCGGTGCAAGGGGCGCCCAGCACCACGCCCCGGGTCCTCCCCCGCAAAGCGGGGGGAGGGGGACCAGCCGCAGGCTGGTGGAGGGGGCGGCCCCAGCACAACGCCCGGAGTGATCCTCCTCCGCGCCAACGGGGGAGGGGGACCATGCGAAGCATGGTGGAGGGGGCTCCACCCCAACAGTCCCCCCGTTCAGAATCCAGTCAGCCCCCGTTCACCTTCACGACCGCAACAAGGCAACGCGTGCCCAGCCCCGGCCAAATCCCCCAAGAGTCCGGCCCAAACACAACTTATCCCCGCCTCCGCCCCCGGTGCGACACTCACATCGCACCGAAAAACGCAGACGGGGATAAATGACTTCAGCTCAGCTCGATCACTCAGCCGCCTGGGGCAGGGCCTCCTGCGGTTCCCACGTCAGCACCGGCGACCGCGCCGCCCGCGTCTCGTCGAGCCGCCGCCGCGGCGCCCGCGTCGGCGCGCTGGTGAAGCGTGCCGCATTCCCGGCCCTGGCGTCCTTCGCAAGTTCCAGCATCACATCGCAGAACCGGTCGAGCGTCTGTTTGCTCTCGCTCTCGGTCGGCTCCACCAGCATCGCGCCATGCACCACCAGCGGGAAGTACATGGTCATCGGGTGCAAACCCTCATCGATCAGCGCCTTGGCGAAATCGAGCGTCGAAACCCCGGTGCCCTCGAGGAAGCTGTCGTCGAACAGTGCCTCGTGCATGCAGGGCTGGCCCGGGAACGGCACCGAGAAAGCCCGCTCGAGCCGTGCCTTGACGTAGTTGGCGTTGAGCACGGCATCCTTCGCCGCCTGCGCCAGCCCGTCGCCGCCATGGCTCAGCATGTAGGTCAGCGCCCGCACATACATGCCCATCTGGCCATTGAACGCCGTGATGCGCCCCAGGTGCTGGCCCTCGGCATGCTCGACCAGGTCGCCTGCGCGCACGAACGGCACCGGCGCGAACGGCGCCAGCGCCTCGGACAGCACCACCGGCCCCGCACCCGGCCCGCCGCCCCCGTGCGGGGTCGAGAAGGTTTTGTGCAGGTTGATGTGCATGGCGTCGATGCCAAGGTCGCCCGGCCGCACCACGCCCATGATGGCGTTGAAGTTCGCCCCGTCGCAGTAGAAGAACGCCCCCGCCTCGTGCACGGCGGCCGCGATTTCGATCACTTCCGGCTCGAACAGCCCACAGGTGTTGGGGTTGGTGAGCATGATCGCCGCGACGTCCGGGCTGAGCGCCGCCTTCACCGCCTCCACGTCCACGGTCCCGTCATCTCGGGCCGGCACGGCTTTCACCGTGTAGCCGAGGAACGCCGCCGTCGCCGGATTCGTGCCATGCGCGCTTTCCGGCACCAGCACTACCCTGCGATGCCCCTGCCCACGCGCCTCCTGCGCCGCGCGGATGGCCATCATCCCGGCCATCTCGCCATGTGCGCCGGCCTTCGGCGTCAGGCACACGGCAGCCGTATTGGTCAGCGTCATCAGCCAGTGCGCAAGCTCGTCCATCAGCTTGAGCGCACCCCGCACCGTCGAAACCGGCTGCAGCGGATGGATATCCGCAAACCCCGGCAGCCGCGCCATCTTCTCGTTGAGCCGCGGGTTATGCTTCATCGTGCACGACCCGAGCGGATACATGCCGCTGTCGATCGAGTAGTTGAGCCGGCTCAGCCGCACATAGTGCCGCAGCGCCTCCGGTTCGGTGAGCCCGGCAAGGTCGATCTCGCTCTTCCGCTCGAAGCCGCCGAGAAACCCGCCATCGATCTCCACCTCCGGCAGGTCGACGCCCGAATGCTCGGTATCGCCGATCTCGAACAGCAGCGGCTCGTTGGGCAGCAGCGAGGAGCCCGCCGCGCCAATACCAGCCGTGCCGATACCCGTCGGGCGGCCCTGGTTGTTCATGCTCATTGGGCATCCTCCTGCAGCGCCGCGTTCAGGCACTCGGCCAGCATCTCGATGTCGCCGTCGGTCGTAAGCTCCGTCGCGGCAAGCACGATCAGGTTCTCGACCGCCGGATTGCCGGGCTCGAGCCGGCTCACCGGCACGCCCGCCAGCACCCCGGCCTGGGCCAGCATTTCCACCACCGGCGCGGCCGGCACTGGCAGGCGGATGGTCATCTCGTTGAAGAAGCTCTTGTTGAGCAGCTCTACCCCCGGCACCGTGCCGAGCATCCGCGCCAGCCTCACCGCATTGGCATGGTTGAGCCGCGCCAGCCGCTTGAGCCCCGCCTCTCCCAGCAGCGACATGTGGATCGAGAACGCCAGCGCGCAGAGGCCCGAATTGGTGCAGATGTTGCTGGTCGCCTTCTCGCGGCGGATATGCTGCTCGCGCGTCGACAGCGTCAGCACGAAGCCGCGATTGCCGTCGGCATCCACCGTCTCGCCGCAGAGCCGGCCCGGCATCTGCCGCACGAACTCCTTGCGCGTCGCCATCAGCCCCACATATGGCCCGCCGAAGTTCAGCGGGTTGCCGATCGACTGGCCCTCGCACACAACGATATCGGCGCCGAGCGCGCCCGGCGCCTCGATCAACCCCAGCGACACCACCTCGGTCACCACCACGATCAGCAGTGCGCCCGCGGCATGCGCCGCATCCGCAGCCGCCCGAAGGTCGCGCAGGTGCCCGTAGAAATCTGGCGTCTGCACCACGATCGCCGCCGTCTCGCCGTCGATGCGGTTGAGGATATCGCCTTGGCCCTCCGGCGAGGCCGGCAGGCAGACGAGGTCCGGACCGTCGCCGAGATAGGTGCGCACCACGTCGCGATAGTGAGGATGGAGCCCGCCCGAGAGCACGATGCGGTTGCGCCGCGTCAGCCGCCGCGCCATCAGCACCGCCTCGGCAGTGGCGGTCGAGCCGTCATACATCGAGGCGTTCGCCACCTCCATGCCCGTCAGGTGCGCCACCTGCGTCTGGAACTCGAACAGCATCTGCAGCGTGCCCTGCGACACCTCGGGCTGGTACGGCGTATAGGCCGTCAGCCACTCCGACCGCTGGATCAGGTGGTCCACCGTCGCCGGCACATGGTGCCGGTAAGCGCCCGCGCCGATGAAGAACGGCCCGTCGCCCGCCGCGTGGTTCTCCGCCGCCAGCGCCTTCATGTGCGCCTCGACCAGGAACTCCGGCGAATGCCTGGGCAGGTTCACCGGCTCGCGCAGCAGCGCGTGGCTCGGCACGCGGGCAAACAGGTCTTCGGCGCTCGCCGCGCCGATCACCGCGAGCATCTCCGCCCGCTCGGCCTCGGAATGGGGAAGGTAGCGCATCGGTTACTTCGTCAGCTCCGCATAGGCCGAGGCGTCCATCAGGCCGTCGAGCTCGCCGGCATCGTCAAGCGCCAGCTTGAAGATCCAGCCATCCGTCTCGGGCGCCGAGTTGATCAGTCCCGGTTCGCCCGAGAGCGACGTATTGATGGCGATCACCGTACCGGACGCCGGCGAGTAAATCTCGGAGGCGGCCTTCACCGACTCGACCACCGCCGCTTCGTCGCCGGCCTTCAGCTTCTGGCCGACCTTGGGCAGCTCGACATAGACGATGTCGCCCAGTTGCTCCTGCGCGTAGGGCGTGATGCCCACGGTGCCGTCATCGGTGATGTATTCGTGGTCCTTGGTGAACTTGGTCATGCGCTGGGTTTCCGGACGTAGCGGTGGGGAACGAAGGGGAGGGTGGTGACTTCGGCGGGCTGCGGCTTGCCGCGCACCAGCACTTGCAGCCGGTTGCCGAGCGCCGCCTTGTCGGGCAGCACGAAGCCGAGGGCGATGGCACGGTTGAGCGATGGCGAGAACCCGCCAGAAGTCACCCGCCCGATTTCGGCGCCGTACTGGTCCAGGATCTCCGCGCCCTCGCGCGCCGGCGCACCCTCCACGAACAGCCCGACCCGGACGCGCTCCAGCACCCCGCCGAGCTCGGCAAGGATGCGGCTGGCGCCGGGGAAGTCGGCGGCCTCGCGGCGCCGCCGCGCCACAGCGAAGTTGAGCCCCGCCTCGACCGGCGACACCGTCTCGTCGAGGTCATGCCCATAGAGCGGCAGCCCGGCCTCGAGCCGCAGCGAGTCGCGCGCCCCGAGCCCGATCGGCTTCACCCGCTCATCGGCCAGCAGCTTGTCCCACAGGTGCGCCGCGTGGCTGGGGTCGACCAGCAGCTCGAACCCGTCTTCCCCCGTATAACCCGAGCGCGAGATCACCAGCTTGGTGTCCTCGAAGTCGAACGAGGCGTAGTGCATGAACGCCAGCTCGGCGGCAGCGGGAATGAGCCCGCGCATCACCTCCACCGCCTCCGGTCCCTGCAGCGCCAGCAGCGCCGCGTGGTCCGAGCGGTTGAGCGTCGCCTTGCCCTCCGCCGCGGCTGCGATGCGCTGGAAGTCCGCCTCCTTGGTGCCCGCATTGACCACGATGTAGAGCGCCCCGCCCCAGCCCTCGGCTGCCGGCCGCGCGATCATCAGGTCGTCATGGGTGCCGCCGGTCTCGTTGAGCAGCAGCGTGTAGCGGATCTGGCCGGGCTTCAGGCCCCGGATGTCGCCGCAGATCAGCGGCTCGACCAGCCCGGCGATCGCGGCGTGGTCGGCCTCGCCGTCGCCCGACTTCTCGTCGAGAACGAGGAAACTCGGACCCATGTGCGACACGTCGAACAGCCCGGCATGCTCGCGGGTCCACTTGTGCTCGGCAATGATGCCGCTGGGATACTGCACCGGCAGCGAATAGCCGGAGAACGGCACCATGCGGCCGCCCAGCGCC
>JAEYTN010000196.1 GCA_023433985.1 Pseudomonadota bacterium
GGGTGGTAGTTGTTCGGCCCCTTGGGCAGGGCCGCGAGGTACGCGGCCTCGGCCGGGGTCAGCTCGTAGAGTGCCTTGTCGAAATAGTTGAGCGCCGCGGCAGCCACGCCGTAAGAGTTCAGGCCGAGGAAGATTTCGTTGAGGTAAAGCTCGAGGATCTTGTCCTTCGAGAACGTGTCCTCGATGCGGAGCGCCAGGATGGCCTCCTGGATCTTCCGGTCCCAGGTCTGCTCGGAGGTGAGCAGGAAGTTCTTGGCCACCTGCTGCGTGATCGTCGAGCCGCCGCCCTGGATCGCGTCCGACCCCTCCATCTTGGCCATGACGTTGTCGCGCAGGGCGCGGACGATGCCGTCGATGGCGAGGCCGCCATGCTTGTAGAAGTCCTTGTCCTCCGCCGAGATGAAGGCGTTGATAACGAGCGGCGGGATGGTCTCGATCGGCTGGAACAGCCGGCGCTCGCGCGCATACTCGGCCAGCAGCGTACCATCGGCGGCGTGCACGCGCGTCGTCACCGGGGGCTGATAGTCCTTCAGCACCGTGTAGTCCGGCAGGTCGCCCATCACCTGGTTCAGGTACACTGCGGCGACGGCTCCGGCGCCGAGCAGGCAGAACACGCCAAAGCCGAACAGCCAGCCTAGAAGTCTGAGCATCGAAACCTGAACCTTGGATAGCGGGGCAACCGGCTACGCGCACATATGCCGACAACGGGGTGAATCATAGCAGAGAGCGGCAGAAATGTGGACAAGCCCACGGTTTCAAAGCCTTGCGAGCGGCAGCCCGCCAGCGCGGTGCAGAAACGTCACTGCACCGACGCCGTCTTCTGCGTTTGGGTGAAGTACTCGGCGATGCCCCGGGCGAGTGCATCGACCGTGCGGTCGCGCCAGTCGGATTTCTGCAGGTTGGCAATGTCGGAGGCGTTGGAGAGGAAGCCCAGTTCGACCAGCACCGAGGGGACGTCGGGGGCCTGCAGCACGAAGAAATCCGCCTGGCGGACCGGGAACTTCCTGAGCGTCACGCTGGGCTCGAGCTGGTGTATGATCGACTGCGCGGCAAGGAACGAGCTCTTGCGCATCTCGCGCCGCATCAGGTCGACGAGGATGTCCATCACGGCCGGAGTCGCGCCCGCGGGGACGGAGAAGCCGGCGACGATGTCGTAGCGGTTCTCGCCGTCGGCCAGCACCTTGTCGAGCACGTCGGTGGCGTTCTCGTCGCGCGTGTAGATCGAGGCGCCGCGGATTTGCATGTCCTGGAAGCTGTCGGCGTGGAGCGAGACGAATAGGTCGGCCTTGTTCTGCCGGGCGAGGTCGACGCGCTGGTTGAGCGTCAGGTAGGTATCGTCCTCGCGGGTCAGGGCGACGTCGAAGCGGCCGGAATCGATCAGCACCTTCTGCAACTGCTGGGCGAAAGCGAGCGTGATGTCCTTCTCGTGCACGCCATTCGGGGCGCTGGCGCCGTTGTCGACGCCGCCGTGGCCGGGGTCGATCACCACCAACGGCCGCGTCTCGGTCATCGGGACGTGGGTGCCGGGGTCGGTCGAGGCGACCTCCGGAGCCTTGCCCTGGTTGGCGATCGATGCCGCCAGGTCGGAGGCGACCTTCGCGGCGAAATGTTCGGGTGTATCGGTGATGAGGTCGACCACGAGCCGCGCCGGCTGGTCGGCGACCTTCTCGAGGAAATAGGCCTGCTGCACCTGGGCGGGCTGGGCGAGCGTCAGCGTGGTCCGCGCCCTGCCCTTCTCGGCCATCTCCACGGTGAAGGCCTGCACGATGCCCTTGCCCGCGACGTCGGCCGGCGCCAGGATCTTCAGGTCGAAGGCCTTCACGTCGATGGCGATGCGGTTGGGATTGTCGAGCGAGACGATGGCAAACTCGGTCGGCCCGTCGAGGTCGATGATGAGGCGCGCCCGCTCTGGCGTGGTCGTCACGCGCGCATCGACGACGTCGGGATAGTCCTCGACCGATTCGAGCGTCTGCGCACGGACCGTCGTGGCACCGAAAAACACCAGTGCTGCCACCAGCAAAAGTGCCGCAAACCCAATCAATCCGCCGGTTTTACCGCCGGAGCCGGCTGATCGTAGCAAAGCCGCGCCGCTCCCCAAATCACTATCCTGAATACGCCTGAGCACTCGGGCGATTCTGCGGCGTTACGGGCGGAACTCCAGTCACGCAATCGTGCCACGGGCCGCTTTCCGCCGGTTTTGACTTTCCTGTTGCCAATTTGCGGCATCGGCCCTAAAGCCTTCTTGAGGCGGCCTGCTGCCGCCACCATATGCCGGAGCGGCGCCCAGCGTGCCCCCGGCCGGACGGTCGGCAGCGGCGACCGGTTTGCGCTTCTATCAGTGCGCCGGCCGAGATGCGGCACATTTGACGCCTCGCTTATGAATCTCGGCCTTTCGGGGCCGAAGAACCGACGCTCTCCATAGCTCCGGTTCTCAAGGAAGAGGTCTGATGGCCACCAGGCGGACAAACAGTGACGCGATCCCGAATAGCGGTTGCCCGTTTGTCATCGCTCGCCCCGTAGCCTTCGCTCTCCAATACCGTGGTGGCGTGCGCGCCACCGCTCGTGCTGGCGCCTCGCGCGCCGTTTCCCTAGACCCATTCGCCTCGCATGGCGCCACCCACGGAGGGCCGGCTTGCCGGTCGATCGGTGTCGGCGCGCGAAGGCGCGGAGTACCTTTTAATGGCTACCAAGAGAATGCTGGTGGATGGCATCCACCCGGAAGAAACACGTATCGTCGTCACTAACGGGAACCGTCTCGAAGAGTTCGATTTCGAATCCCAGTCCCGCCGCCAGCTGCGCGGCAACATCTACCTCGCCAAGGTGACGCGCGTTGAGCCGTCCTTGCAGGCAGCGTTCGTCGAGTATGGCGGCAACCGCCACGGCTTCCTCGCCTTCAGCGAAATCCACCCCGACTACTACCAGATCCCCGTCGCCGACCGTGAAGCGCTGCTGCGCGAGCAGGAGGCCGAGGACGATCACGAGGAGCACGAGCCCGCCGCTGCCGCAGCGGAAGCCGCTCCCGCCGAGACTGTCAGCTCCGACGAGGAGCATCACGAGGATGACGCCGAGGCCAGCCACATCGAGCAGGCGCCCACCAGCAACGAGCCGGTGGAAAGCGTCGGCGGCGGCGACGCGCTCGAGGACGTGCAGGAGCGCCGCCGTCCGACGGTGCGCCGCAACCAGTACAAGATCCAGGAAGTCATCAAGCGCCGCCAGGTGATGCTGGTGCAGGTCGTGAAGGAGGAGCGCGGCAACAAGGGCGCGGCGCTCACCACCTACCTGTCGCTCGCCGGCCGCTACTCCGTGCTGATGCCGAACACCGCCCGTGGCGGCGGCATTTCGCGCAAGATCACCAACGCCGCCGACCGCAAGCGCCTAAAGGACATCGTCGGCGATCTCGACGTGCCGCAGGGCCAGGGCATCATCCTGCGCACGGCGGGTGCCAGCCGCACCAAGGCCGAGGTGAAGCGCGACTTCGAATACCTGCAGCGCCTGTGGGAGAACGTCCGCACCCTTACGCTGAAGTCCACCGCGCCCTGCCTCGTCTACGAGGAAGGCTCGCTGATCAAGCGCACCATCCGCGACCTCTACTCCAAGGAGATCGACGAGCTGCTGGTGGCGGGCGACGAGGCCTACCGCGAGGCCAAGGACTTCATGCGCATGATCATGCCGAGCCACGCCAAGAACGTGCAGCTCTACAAGGATGATGCGCCGGTCTTCTCGAAGTACGGCGTCGAAGGCCAGCTCGACCAGATGTTCTCGCCCACGGTGAACCTGCCCTCGGGCGGCTACATCGTGATCAACCCGACCGAGGCACTGGTCTCGATCGACGTGAACTCCGGCCGCGCCACCAAGGAACACAATATCGAGGACACCGCCCTCCAGACCAATCTGGAAGCGGCCGAGGAAGTGGCGCGCCAGCTGCGCCTGCGCGATCTCGCCGGCCTCATCGTGATCGATTTCATCGACATGGAGGAGAAGCGGAACAAC
>JAEYTN010000258.1 GCA_023433985.1 Pseudomonadota bacterium
TGGACGGCTGGTGAAGCGCGACGGCACCTCGCCGAAGGTGATTGCGGCGATGTGGACGAGCCCGGCATCGAGCGCGCGGTAGACGGTGTCCCACGGCCGGGCGAGGCTCACATCGGGCATGATCTGCCGCGAGCCGATGTCGATGCCGGGCGCGTGCTCGGCGAGGTGCGCAAGCAGCCTGGGCAGCGCAACGATGGCGCTGCCGTCGGGCGAACCGACCACGAAGCGGCGGTGGCTCGTGGCCGGATCGAACGGCTCGGCGCTCGCGACCACGGAGCGGACGCGCGCGAGGATGTCGGCGATCGGCTCGGCCAGCGCCTTGGCCCGCTCGGTGGGGACCACGCCGCGCGGCACCTTGAGGAACAGCGGATCGTTGAGTTGCGCACGGAGGCGCCCGAGCCCGTGGCTGACGGCCGAGGGGGACAGGTTCAGCCGCTCCGCCGCCCGGCCGACATGGCGCTCGCGCAGCACCGTCTCGAACAGCACCAAGAGGTTGAGGTCGGTCCGGGAGAGATCAATCTCGTGCACCATATCGGTGAAATCATATCACTGGCTGCATGACGCCTCAATCTGGCATCCACTGCGCGGCGGGCGGCACCCTGACGGAGACTTCACATGTACGGTCATTTCATCCTGATCGGCGACCGCCTGGAGCGCTACAAGGTCGATCCCCGCATCACCTCCCTGCCCGAGCGCCCGCCGCGCCGGCCGCGCCGGCCGCGCGGCGGCGGTCGCCGTGCGACACCGGTCGAGCCGGTGAGCGACGTCGAGCTCTTCCTCCGCAATGGCGGCTTTTCGGGCTGAAGGAGGCCAAGATGGCAGTGATGATGATTACGGACGTCGAGGGCCAGACCATCGAGGGCTACCAGCGCGTCCTCGAAATCGTGCGGCCTCATTACGACGAAGCCCCGGGCTTCGTGATGCACTCGAGCTACCCCACGCCCGAATGCCTGCGCATCGTGGAGGTGTGGGAGAGCCGCGAGGACGCGGGGAAGTTCTTCGCCACCCACGTGGCACCGAACCTGCCCAAGGGCGTCCACCCGAAGGCGAAGTTCGAGCCCCTGCATGCGCTGGTGACGCGCTGACGGTTTCTGCGCCGGTGGTGGCTGGCGTTTGCTGCGCTCCACATCGCCGCCGGTCGGCAGAAGGGGCCCGGGAGCGATCCCGGGCCCTTCTTGCCTGCGACGAGGCGGGAATGGCGGTCGGCTGCAGTTTCGCGTAGTGGCTTGGGCGCCAGCCCGAGTCCCCGATGTCTGAATCCCCTGCCGCCCACACGCCCCTCAAGGGGTCGAGCCCGTTCATCACCGGCCTCGGCATCGCCCAGATCTGTTCGTGGGGGTCGCTCTATTACAGCTTTCCGCAGATCGCGGCGGCGATGGAAGTCGATCTGGGCTGGACCAGCACGCAGATCTATGGCGCCGCCACCGCCGGCATGCTGCTTTCGGCGCTTGCCGCCGTGCCGGTGGGCACCGCCATCGACCGCGGCTACGGCAAGTGGGTGATGACGGGCGGCTCGATCGTGGCCGGGCTGCTGCTGCTGGCCTGGAGCGGCGTGGGCGACCTGATCCCCTTCTACCTGTTCGTCGCCGGCATCGGCATCATGCAGGCGGCGACGCTCTATGAACCGACCTTCGCGGTGATCGCCCGGCGGGCCGGGCCGTTGCGGGCGCGCGCCGGCATCACGGCGGTCACGCTCTGGGCAGGGTTCGCGTCGTCGGCCTTCTTTCCGCTGGTCGAGTTGCTGATGGGCTATGTGGGCTGGCGTGGGACGCTGCAGATCCTCGGCGTCCTCAACATCGTGGTCTGCGCCGGGCTCTATTTCCTGGTGATCGAACCGGCCAAGGATCACTACCGGCCCACGCGGACGGCGGGCAGAGCGAGCAATGCACCGCTGCTGGCGGCGCTCAGGCGGCCCGTGTTCTGGGCGCTGGCGATGTCGCTGGCCTTCTTCGCCATGTTCTTTTCGGCGCTGACCTATCACCTCTACCCCATGCTGCAGCAGCGCGGGCTCGACGCGACCGGCATCGTCTTCGCCATGGCGCTGATCGGGCCTGCGCAGGTGGGCGGCCGCTTCCTCATCAGCATTTTCGCGCCGAAGATCACCGCGCGCCTACTCGGCTCGGTAGTCGTGCTCTGCTTCCCCGCCTGCATCCTGGTGCTGCTGCTCGGGCCGGCCTGGCTGTGGATCGCGTGCCTTGCGACCGTGATCTACGGCACGGGGACGGGGATCATGACCATCGTGCGCGGCATCGCCGTGCCAGAGATGATCTCGCACGAAAGCTACGGCGCGATCTCGGGCGCCATCAGCACCGGGATGGTGCTGGCGCGGGCAGTGGGACCGCTCGCCGCGGCGTGGATCGCGCTCGAGACCGGCGGCTACACGGCGACGCTGCTCGCCATGCTGGCGGTTGGCATCGCCATCGTGCTCTGCTTCTGGGCGGCGGCTAGAGCGGCTGGGGCGCGCGCTTCGTAACCTCGGCCAGGAGGTCGATCAGCCAGCTGATGCCGGCATCCATGGTCGCGGCGCGCGGGGCCACGACGAACAGGCGCGACTGACCGATCGGGGTGGGCAAAGGCGAGGCAACGCTCTCGACGCCGAAGCGCCGGCTCTGCATGGTCACGAAGCGCGACGGCAGCGCCGAGATCAGGTCGGTTTCTGCCACGACGCCCATCGCGAACATGAAATGCGGGACGGTGAGCGCGATGCGGCGGCGGCGGCCGAGCTCGGCCAGCGCATCGTCGACAAAGCCGTGCGCGTCGCCCTGCTGCGACACAACCACGTGCTCCATGGCGCAGAAGTTATCGAGGCTCGGGTCCTTGCCGAAGGGGTGACCGGCCCGCATCGCGATGACGAACTCCTCCTCGAACAGCGGCACGGCCGAGAACCGCGCCGGCGGCCGCTCGACAGGCAGCACGGCGACATCGATCACCCGGTCGTCGAGCTCGACCAGGGCCAAGTCCCAGCTGCGGGCGGGAGCCGGCAGGATCTGGCGGATGCCGATGTCGATGCCGGGCGCCTGATCTCGGACGGCGGCGAGGAGCGGTGGCAGGAAGCCGGCGGCCACGCCATCGGGCGCGCCGAGCATGAACCGGCGGCGCGAAGTGGCGGGGTCGAACGGCTCGGCCGAGGCGATGATGCTGCTCGCCCGCGCCAACAGGTCGGCGATGGGAAGCGCCAGTTGCTCGGCCCGCGCGGTGGGCACGACGCCCTTGGGGGTGCGCAGGAACAGCGGATCGTTGAGCAGTCGCCTGAGCCGCGTGAGGCTGTGGCTCACCGCCGAGGGCGAGAGGTTGAGCCGCTCCGCGGCGCGGGCAACGTGACGCTCCTCCAGCACGACCTGGAACAGGACGAGCAGGTTGAGGTCGGCGCGGGATAAATCACTTTCGCTCAGCATATCACTGAAATCATACCACTGTATTCATCGAGCTTCAAAGCCGACCCTCCGGGCATTCAAGCAACGGAGACCGACAGATGTCGCTCAACCACCGCAAAGTCCTCGTCACCAGCGCCGCCGGCGCCCAGGGGCGAGCCATTGTCGCCCAGCTGCTCGAGGCTGGCGCCACGCCCCGCGTGCTGATGCGCGAGCACTCGGCCAACCCCTTCGGCGATGGCGTAGAGATCGCCTGGGGCGACCTCGGCGACCGGGGCAGCCTGACCCGTGCGAGCATCGGCATCGACGCCATGGCACTCACCCTGCCCCAGGTGCATGATCGCCAGGCCGTGGTCCGCTACGGCCGCAATGCGGTCGATGCGGCTGCGGCGGCAGGGGTTCCGCACATCGTCTTCAACGCCAGCGGCTCCGTCGCCGCCGGCTCGGGCGTGGGGATGATGGAGGCGAAGGCCGAGGTGATGGGGCACCTCAACTCGGCGGGCGTTGCCTTCACCGTGCTGATCCCGACGATCTACATGGACAACCTGCTGCTGCCATCCGCCCTGCCCTCCATCCTCAGCGGCGTGCTCGCCTATCCGCTGAGCGTCGGATGCCGGGTGAGCTGGCTGAGCCGCGACGACCTCGGAGCCTGCGTCGTTGGCGCGCTGCAGCGCCCCGATCTGGCGGGGAGCGTGTTCCACCTGGGTGGGCCTGACGCGCTGACCGGGCCGGAGCTTGTGGCGATGCTGAGTGAGGCGATCGGCCGGCATGTCGGCTACCTGCCGGTGCCGCCGTCGGAGTTCGGTCAGCGGCTGAACCGGGTCCTCGGGGAGGGGGTGGGCGACCAGATCGCGGCGCACTATGCCTGGTACGACAGCCAGCCCGTCTCGCCGCTGGCGGTCGACGGGTCGGTGGCGGCCAGGGCGCTGTCGGTGCGGCTGCGCAGCCTGCGCGAATGGGCGGCCTCGCAGGATTGGCGGGCACTGGCCGCCCAGGCCGAGGCCGCCTGAACGAAGGGCCCGGGATTGCTCCCGGGCCCCGCTGCTATTGGCGGTGACGAGCCTCAGCGCAGCAGCGCGCGGGCGTCGTCGGGGCCGAGGGCGGCGGGGCGCTCGCAGGTGGTCTGGAGCGTGATCACCTGGCCCGTTTCGCCGGCGCGAAGGATCGAGGTCATCACGTCCACGGCGTGGAGGGCGATGTCGAGATCGCAGCGGGCGTGGCGGCCGGTCTCGAAGGCGTCGAGCATGTCCGAGAGCCCGGCATTGCGGTAGTTGGCGCGGGGCGTCGGCGTGTCGAGGCCCTGGTTGGCGACACCGAAGGGATGGTCCCACGGCGCCAGCTTCTCCTTGGCGCCGGCACGATCGGTGATCGTCACGTCGCCGTTGAAGAAGTTCGGGTCGGGCACGTAGACCGAGCCCTCGGTGCCGTAGAGCTCGATGTTGTGGTGGCCGTGGCTCGACACGTCCCAGCTGGTGCCGAGCGTGACGATGGCGCCGTCGACGAGTTCGAGGATGGCGTGGATGGTTGTGGGCGTGCCGACCTTGACGAAGGTGCCCTTGTAGGGGCCCTCCGCCGTCACTTCACGCTCGCTGCGGGCCATGCCGGTGAAGGCCGAGACGCGCTTGACCGGGCCGACCAGGTTGATGAGGTCGGTGATGTAGTACGGGCCGAGGTCGAGGATCGGGCCGCCGCCGGGCTGGAAGAAGAAATCCGGGTTCGGATGCCAGTGCTCCATGCCGCGGCTCATCACGTGCATGGTGCCCGACGCGATGCGGCCGAGCTTGCCCGAGTCGATGATGGCGCGCGCCTGCTGGTGCGCCCCGCCGAGGAAGGTATCGGGCGCCGAGCCGACCTTGAGGTTGTGCTCGGCGGCGAGCGCCTTGAGCTGGATGCCCTCCTCCACCGAGAGCACGAACGGCTTCTCGGAATAGGCATGTTTGCCGGCCGAGAGGATGTTCTTGGAAACCTCGAAATGCGCCGCCGGGACCGTGAGGTTCACGATCACGTCGATCTCGGAGTTCTTGAGCAGCTCGTCGGGCGTCTGCGCGGCGACCTTGTACTCCTCGGCGCGCTTCTTGGCGGCCTCGGGGATCACGTCGGCGATGGCGCGGACTTCGAGGTTCTTGAACAGCGGCGCAAGGCGCAGGTAGGCGGCCGAGATATTGCCGGCACCCATGATGCCGACGCCATAGGTCTTTGCCATTCTTAGGCTCCGAGGGATTTGATGAAGGCCATCGAGCGGCTGGCGAAGCGGTCGATGTCGTTGGGGTTGTCGTGCTCGGCGATGAAGTAGCCGGCGCGGGTCTTGG
>JAEYTN010000288.1 GCA_023433985.1 Pseudomonadota bacterium
GCACCGGGATGACCACGGTGGAATCGACCAGCAGCGACGGGTCGGCTTCTGGCCACAGCGTATCGACCAGCATGGTGTCGTGGCCGAGCAGCGCCCAGCAGCTCTCTGCGAGATGCGGCATCATCGGCCCCAGTACCTGCACCAACCGCTCCACGCCTTCGCGCAGCGCGGCGACGCGGGCCGGCGTGGACCGCTCGCCGACGGCGGCGAGGAACTTTGCGAGGCCGTTGGTCAGCTCGTAGATCTGGGCGACAGCACGGTTGAAGCGCAGGCCTTCCATCTCGCCGCCGACACTGGCGACGGTCCGGTGCACCAGCTTGCGGATCTCGGCGGTTTCGGCGTCCGACATGTCGGGTTCGGCCGCGGCGGCGTCGTCGAACAGGTCGAGCGACTCGTTGACCAGCTTCCAGACGCGCTGCAGGAAGCGGCTGGCGCCCTCGATGCCGGCTTCTGTCCACTGCACGTCGCGCTCGGGCGGCGAGTCCGACAGCATGAACCAGCGCGCGGTGTCGGCGCCGTAAGTGGCGACGATCTCGTCGGGGTCCACGACGTTCTTCTTGGACTTCGACATCTTCTCGATGGAGCCGATCTCGACCGGCGCGCCGGTCTTGGCGTGCCTGGCGGTGCGGACATCCATCCCGGAGACGACGACATCGGAGGGCGAGAGCCATTCGCCATCGGCGTCGCGGTAGGTCTCGTGCACCACCATGCCCTGGGTGAACAGGCCCTTGAAGGGCTCATCGAGGTCGAGATGGCCGGTGGCCTTCATGGCGCGGGTGAAGAAGCGCGAGTAGAGCAGGTGCAGGATCGCGTGCTCGACGCCGCCGATATACTGGTCGACCGGCAGCCAGCGATTGGCAATTGCCGGGACCGTCGGCGTGGCGGCCGACGGGTCGGTGAAGCGGGCGAAGTACCAGGACGAATCGACGAAGGTGTCCATGGTGTCGGTTTCGCGCACGGCCGGGCCGTTGCAGACCGGGCAGGTCGTGTGCTTCCAGCTCGGGTGGTGGTCGAGCGGGTTGCCGGGACGATCGAAGGCGACATCCTCGGGCAGCACCACCGGCAGCTGCTCGTCGGGCACCGGGTTGGTGCCGCAGTTCTCGCAGTGCACCACCGGGATCGGGCAGCCCCAGTAGCGCTGGCGCGAGATGCCCCAGTCGCGGAGGCGATAGTTCACCTCCACGGTGCCCTGCTGGTGGTTGTCGACGGTCCGGGCGGCAAAGTACTCGGCGATCTTCCGCTTGGCCGCATCGACGTCGAGACCGTCGAGGAAATCCGAGTGGAAGGCGCGGCCGGGGCCGGTATAGGCTTCGGCGTCGACCTGGAACTCGTCCGGGTCGGCGCCTTCCGGCAGGACGACCGGGAGCACGGGCAGGCCGTAGCGGCGAGCGAAATCGAGGTCGCGCTGGTCATGCGCCGGGCAGCCGAAAATGGCGCCGGTGCCGTAGTCCATCAGCACGAAATTGGCGACGTAGACGGGCAGGGTGGCGCCCGGCTTGACCGGATGTTTCACGTGAAGCCCGGTGAAAACGCCAAGCTTTTCAGCCTTGTCGATGGCTTCGGTGGCCGTGCCGATGCGATGCGCCTCCTCGATGAAGGCGGCGATTTCGGGCTTGTCGGCAATCGCCTTGGCGAGCGGATGGTCGGCCGAAATGGCGATGAAGCTCGCGCCGAAAATGGTGTCCGGCCGGGTGGTGAACACCTCGATGGCGTTGTGGCCGTGGGCCGGCGCGGTCAGCTCGAAGAACAGGCGCAGGCCTTCGGACTTGCCGATCCAGTTGCGCTGCATCAGCCGCACCTTGTCGGGCCAGCGATCGAGGCCGTCGAGGGCGTCGAGCAGCTCCTCGGAGAAATCCGAGACTTTCAGGAACCACTGGGTCAGCTCGCGCTGCTCGACCACGGCGCCGGAGCGCCAGCCGCGGCCGTCGATCACCTGCTCGTTGGCGAGCACGGTCATATCCACGGGGTCCCAGTTCACCTTGGATTTCTTGCGGTCGACCAGGCCGGCCTTGAGGAAATCGATGAACAGCTTCTGCTGGTGGGCGTAGTAGGCCGGATCGCAGGTGGCGATCTCGCGCGTCCAGTCGAAGGCGAAGCCGATCGACTTCAGCTGCTTCTTCATGGCCGCGATGTTGGCGTAGGTCCAGTTCTTGGGATGGACCTTGTTCTGCATGGCGGCGTTCTCTGCCGGCAGGCCGAAGGCATCCCAGCCCATCGGGTGCAGCACGTTCATGCCGAGCATGCGCTTGTAGCGCGCCAGCACGTCGCCCATGGTGTAGTTGCGGACGTGCCCCATGTGGATGCGCCCCGAAGGGTACGGGAACATCTCGAGGACGTAGTAGGGATCCTTGGTGTCGTCCGGGCGGACGAGGAAGGACTGGGCATCGTCCCAGGCCTTCTGCCAGCGCGGCTCTTCCACACGCGGATTGTAGCGTTCTACGCTTCTACCAGTCACTTCGGGATGTCCTTCAAACAGACGCAGAATGTTGCGTTTGCGGGGGATTTTGGGTAGCGGACCTTCAACAGAAATCGGTTGACGGGTCAACAGGCGGGACGTCGGAGCAGGCCATGGAGAACGCGGCGGAACGGCTGGAAATCATCCGTACCCGGATGGAAAAGGCGAGGCGCCGCTTCGGTCCGCCGCCGGACCGGGTGGAGCTGATCGCCGTTTCCAAGACCTTCGATGCCGCAGCAATCCGGCCGTTTCTTGACGCCGGGCAGCGGGTGTTCGGCGAGAACCGGGTGCAGGAAGCGCAAGCCAAGTGGCCGGAGCTGCGGGGATCCTATGACGGCATAGAACTGCACCTGATCGGGCCGCTGCAGACCAACAAGGCGCGCGAGGCCGTGGCGCTGTTCGATGTCATCCAGACGGTGGACCGCGACAAGCTGGCGGGCGTGCTGAAGGTGGAGATGGAGCGGTCCGGCAGGCGGCTGCCGGTGTTCGTGCAGGTCAATATCGGGCTCGAGGCGCAGAAGGCAGGGATACCGCCGGCGGAGGCCGTGGCCTTCGTCGAGCGCTGCCGGACGGAGCACGGGTTGCGGGTCGACGGGCTGATGTGCATTCCGCCCGACGGCGAGCCGGCCGGACCGTTCTTCGCGCACCTGGCGTCGCTGGGACGGGACGCGGGCGTCGGCAAGCTGTCGATGGGGATGAGCGGGGATTTCGAGGTCGCCATCGCCATGGGGGCCACGCATGTGCGGGTCGGCACGGCGCTGTTCGGGGCGCGCTGACCGCCGCCGGCGATGATATGACGCCATAGCAGCCTTACGTGTCCGGCGCCGGTCGTGCGCGCGACGCCCCGCGAAGGGAGGTAAGCAATCTTACGCAAGCGTGTCAGCGATTTGTCAGCTTGGGGCCCGTAGCCTTTTTTCGCGGGCTCCGGGCGGCGGACTTGAAACTTCTCCCTGTCAAATCACGTTTCCTGCTTTCAGACGGCGTCACGCCGTTTTGATTGGCCGGGTGCAATCGCCCGAGCCTAACTCAGGAACGCAAGGCCGATGGCTTGGGGTACCAACATGAATAGACGACGCATCCTCCTGGTCGACGACGATGCGGAGCTGCGGAAGACCCTGATCGACCAGCTGTCTCCCTATCGCGAGTTCGAACTCGGCGAAGCCGGTACGGCGGCCGAGGCGCTCGAGAAGGTGCGCGGCAACCACCTCGACCTGATGCTGCTCGATGTGGGCCTGCCCGACATGGATGGGCGCGAGGCGGTGAAGATCATGCGGCGGGAGGGCTTCAAGAGCCCGATCATCATGCTGACCGGCCAGGACAGCGATGCCGACCAGATCCTCGGCCTCGAGTCGGGGGCCAACGACTATGTCACCAAGCCCTTCCGCTTCTCGGTGCTGCTCGCCCGCATGCGCGCGGCGCTCCGCCAGCACGACCAGAGCGAGGACGTGGTGTTCACGATCGGGCCTTACTCGTTCCAGCCGGCGGCCAAGCTGCTCGAGGCGCCGGATGGCGGCAAGGTGCGGCTGACGGACAAGGAAACCTCGATCCTCAAGTACCTCTACCGGCAGGGCCCGAAGACCATTACCCGCGAGATCCTGCTCAAGGAGGTGTGGGGGTACAACAACCGGGTGACCACGCACACGCTCGAGACGCATATCTACCGGCTGCGCCAGAAGATCGAACGCGACCCGAGCAATGCGCGGCTGCTGGTGACGGAAGAGGGCGGGTACCGGCTGGTGCCGTGACGGGGCGGGGCGCTGCCTGAGAGTACGATGAGGCCCGGCGGGAGTCGGGTCTTTGTTTTTGCTGGGGGGTGGGGTGCCCCCTCCACCACCCTTCGGGTGGTCCCCCTCCCCCGTCTTCGACGGTGGAGGATCACCCTCGACCTCGGCGGTCGATCAAAACTGATCCCAGCAGGCCGGCCCCTTTGGTGGGGTGGAGGAACGGGCGTGGACGCTCTATCTAGGGAGCAAGGACCACCAGAGACTCTTCTCCATGACCAACCCGTTCTTTGCCGCCTGGGACACCCCGTTCGAGGCGCCGCCGTTCGATCTCATCGAGACTGCCCACTTCAAGCCGGCCTATGCCGAGGCGCTCGCGGCGCATCAGGCGGAGGTGACCGCGATTGCGGAGGCGGTCGAGGCGCCGAGCTTCGACAACACGATCGGGGCGCTGGAGCGGAGCGGCAAGGCGCTGAGGCGCGTCGACATGGTGTTCAACCAGCTGGGCTCGGCCAATACCGACGACGAGCTGCAGGCGGTGGAACTCGAAATGGCGCCGGTGGTGGCGCGGCACTGGAACGCCGTCTTCCTCAACCCAAAACTGTTCGCGCGGATCGACGCGCTGTTCGGCAAGCGGGCGGAACTCGGCCTCGGCGACGAAGAGTTGCGGGTGCTCGAACGCTACCATCTCGATTTCGTGCGCTCGGGCGCGGCGCTGTCGGCCGACGAGCGGCAGCGCTATGCGGCGATCACCGAGCGGCTGGCGGTGCTGGGCACCGCGTTCGGGCAGAACGTGCTGAACGACGAGCGGGAGAGCGTGTTCGCGCTGAGCGAGGCGGAAGTCGCCGGCCTGCCGGAATCGGCAAGGGGGGCGGCGGCGCAGCTGGCGCGCGACCGCAAGCTCAATGCTCCCTACGCCATCACCGCCTCGCGCTCCAGCGTCGAGCCCGTGCTGCAGTCCGGCGCCGACCGCGCGACCCGCGAAAAGGCGTGGCGGGCGTTCGTCAAGCGCGGGGCCAACGGCAATGCCAACGACAACCGCAAGGTGATTGCCGAGACGGTGGCGCTCCGGGCCGAGCTGGCGAAGCTGCTCGGCTACGAGAGCTACGCGCACTACAAGCTCGCCGACACCATGGCGAAGACGCCAGAGGCGGCGCGCGGGCTGCTGGAGGAGGTGTGGGGGCACGGGCGGCGCAAGGCGCTCGAAGATCGCGATGCGCTGCAGGCGCTGGCGGACGGCGAGGGCGCCGGCATCACCATCGAACCCTGGGACTGGCGCTTCTATGCCGAGAAGCTGCGTCAGGCCCGCTACGATTTCGACGCCAACGAGCTGAAGCCGTATTTCGAGCTCGAGAAGGTGGTCGATGCGGCGTTCTACGCGGCCGGACGGCTGTTCGGGCTGAGCTTCGCCCGGCGCGATGACGTGCCGGTCTACCACTCGGACGTGCAGGTGTGGGAGGTTTCACGCGGGGGGAAGGCGCTCGGCCTCTTTTACGGCGACTATTTTGCCCGGGCCGGAAAGCGGTCGGGGGCGTGGATGACGTCGTTCCGCGAGCAGAACAAGCTCGACGGGGTGCAGCTGCCGCTGATCGTCAACACCTGCAACTTCATCAAGCCGCCCGAGGGCGAGCCGGCGCTGCTGTCGCTCGACGAGGCGCGGACGGTGTTCCACGAGATGGGGCACGCGCTGCACGGACTGCTCTCCGACGTCACCTACCCGCGCATCTCCTGCACCAACGTGGTGCGCGATTTCGTCGAGCTGCCCTCGCAGCTGTTCGAGCACTGGCTGGAGGAGCCGCCGGTGCTGGAGCGGCTGACGCACTACCGGACGGGCGAGCAGATCCCCGAGACGCTGCTCGAGCGGTTGCGGCGGGCCCGCAAGGCGGGGCAGGGGTTCGAAACGGTGGAGTTCGTCTCCTCGGCGCTGCTCGACATGGACTACCACGCCGCCGAGCTCGGGGCCGATGCCGATATCGACGGCTTCGAGGCGGGCGTGCTCGCCAGCATCGAGATGCCGAAGGAAATTGCGCTCAGGCATGCGAGCACGCATTTCCTCCACATCTTCTCGGGCGATGGCTACGCGGCGGGCTACTACAGCTACCTGTGGAGCGAGGTGCTCGACGCCGACGGTTTCGGGGCGTTCAAGGAGGCGGGCGATCCGTTCGATCCGGCGGTGGCGGAGCGGCTCCACCGCTACGTGTATTCGGCCGGCGGGTCGCGCGACTATGGCGAGGCGTACCGGCTGTTCCGTGGGCGCGACCCGCAGATCGGCGGCCTGCTGGAAGGGCGCGGATTCCTGCCGGAAGCGGATACGCAGGAGGCCTGACGGCGGTGCTTATCCCCGCTCACGTTAGCCACGGGGGCAAAATCGATTCCGGTTCGGGCGAAGAAATGCTCTATATCGTCCCCGGGGCGGTGGCAGCGGCGCCAGCAGCGACCGGTACGGCTCGGCTCCGGGAATAGGGCGGGATGCAACTCGACGACACGGCGACCATCCTGGGACGCGCCGAATTTTTCGAAATTTGCGACGCCGATCAGCGGCGGCTGCTTGCCTTTGCGTCCGAACGCAAGAAGTTCCGGCCGGGCACGGTGATCTACGCCTCGGGCGAAGTGCCGGAAGGCGCGCATGTGCTGATCTCAGGCACCGTGGCGACGACGCAGGATGGCGCCGAAGACAACCCGTTCCTCGTGCACGAGCCCGGTGCGCTGCTGGGGGCCATGGGCCTCGTGGTGGCGAAACCCCGCCCGGTGACGGTGAAGGCGATCGACGCGGTGGAGACGCTGTTCGTGCCGCGCACGGCGTTCATGAAGCTCGCCAACCAGTATCCCGCGCTGGCGGCGCGGGCGGCGGACCGGATTCGGGCGGAGCTGCTGGGGTACCTGGGGGCGGTATCGAGCGTTCGGGGGAAGATCGGGTAGGGGGCGGCAGGGACGCCCCCTCCACCACGCATCTGCGACGCGCGGTCCCCCTCCCCCGTGCCTTCGGCACAGTGGAGGAGCACGCCCAGCCTCAGTGGTTCAACACGGCTCCCCGCTGTTCCACGTGAATCGCTGGCGCATTACTCGAATCGCACGATCACCGGTACGTGGTCGGACGGCTTTTCGGTCCAGCCGCGGGCGGGGCGGATGATTTCGGCGCCGGTGGTGTGGGCGGCGATATCGGCGGTGGCCCAGATGTGGTCGAGGCGGCGGCCCTTGTTGGTGGCGTTCCAGTCCTTGGCCCGGTAACTCCACCACGAATAGAGCTTCTCCTCGGCGGGGAAGTACTTTCGCACCACATCGACCCAGCCGTGGCCGCCGGTGAGGAGCGCGTTCAGCGCCTCGGTCTCGATCGGCGTGTGGCTCACCACGTCGAGCAGCTGCTTGTGGCTCCAGACGTCGTGCTCCATCGGAGCGATGTTGAAGTCGCCGCAGATCAGCTGCCGCTCGCGGAAATGGACCTCGCCGAACCAGGCCTTGAGCTCGCTCAGAAAGCCGAGCTTGTGCTTGAACTTGGGATTGATCTCGGGGTCCGGCTCGTCGCCGCCGGCGGGGATGTAGAAATTGTGCACCGTCACGGGACCCTTGCCGAAATCGGTGAGGGCCGAGACGTGCCGGCTCTCCTCGATCTCGCAGAAGACGCGCGAGGAAATGTCAGTCAGCGGGTGCTTCGAGATGATGGCGACGCCATGGTAGCCCTTCTGCCCGTGCACGGCCTGGTGGGGATAGCCGGCGGCGGTGAATTCCTTGCGCGGGAACTGGTCGTTCAGGCACTTGATCTCCTGCAGGCACAGGATATCGGGCCGGAACCTGTCGATGAATTCCAGCACCAGCGGCAGGCGCAGGCGAACGGAGTTGATGTTCCAGGTAGCAAAGGTGGTCGGCATGGGGCGCCCGTCTAGGTGAGGCGCCCCTTATGGCGAGGGCGGCGGAGTCGGTAAAGCCGGTCGGTCTGCCGGCCTCAGGTGCCGGCGGGCGCGTTGACGGCGCGGAAGGTGGGGTCGATGTAGAAGTAGGATTTCGGGATCTCGACCCCGGTCTCGACGTCATAGAGCGAGAAGGTGAGCTCGTTGCCGCTCGGCTCGGTAAGCGTCCACTGCTTCAAATCCTTGCTCTCGGTGTCGAAGACCAGCGCCACGCGCACCACCCCGCGCGGGGTGTCGTCCTGCAGGGTGACGGAGAAATAATCGTCCGACTGGGCGACGGCGACGATGTTGGCCTTGAACAGGTCGATCTCGGCATCGAGGAACTGGCGGAGCGGCACCTTGTCCTGCGGGTAGGCGTACTGGGTCTGCTCCTTGCGATCCACGACGTAGAAGCCGCGGCCGACCGAGACGATCTGTTCGTAGGAGGGCGGGTTGTAGCGGAACAGCACCTTGCCCGGCCGCTCGAGGAAGAAGGTGCCCTCGATGCGCTGGCCCTGCGTGTCGATCTGCAGGAAGCGCCCGACCATGGTCTTGATGCCGGAATTGTGCTGGTTGATCTCGGTGATCAGCTGGCGCTCGGCATCGGTGAGCTCGCGCGGTGCCTGCGCGGTCTGCTCCTGGGCGAGCGCGGGGGCGAGGGGCGAAGCAAGGGCGGTGACGGCGGCGAGCGCGATGAAGGTGCGGCGAAGCATGGGCGTGACGCGTTTCCGTGTTCGTTCGTTCGTTGACGATGCCTGTAGTCATCAAATGCGGCAAGAGGTGGAAGGATGCGGGACGGCCGAGGTCGTCGGCTATTCGCCCCGTTCCTTCTTGCCCCGCGCCACTTCGGTGGCCAGGGACTCCAGCTTGTGCTCCCAGAAGCCGCGGAAGCGGGCGAGCCAGTCGTCGACGCCGCGCATGGGGCTGGTGTCGAGCACGTAGACGCGCCGGGTGCCCTCAGGGCGGACAGTGGCAAAGCCCGACTCGCGCAGCACCTTGAGGTGCTGGCTGACCGCCGCCTGGGTGATGCCGAACTCCCGGGCGATGACGTCCACGACTTCGCCCGAGGCGTGCTCGCGCTCGGCGAGCAGCTCGAGGATGCGGCGGCGGACGGGATCGCCGAGGACGTCGAAAGCGTGCATCAGGGGGCCGGAGGGGTCATTTCTCCGGAGTAGAACTTGCGCGTCGCCTCGGCCGCCGCAAGGGCGTGTTCGCGGTTCTCACCGGCGGCGATGGCCGCCTGGCCCCAGCCGTCGCTCGAACCTCGGACCAGCAGCTTGGCCTCGTCCGAGGTTTCCCAGCCGGTGCCTTCGGCACGCACGTCGTCGGCGGGACGCCGCAGGTGCTCGGCAAGACCGAGGAAGCCGAGTTCCCAGCCGACGCCGACCGCGCCCGGCCCGAAATTGTCCCAGTGCTCGTTGATGGGGGCGATGTGCCTGAGCTGGAGGCGGGTGCCGGCCCCTTCGGCGATGAAGTCGAGCTCGATCCAGCTCACCGCGCCCATGAATTCCCAGGTGCCGGCGATGTGCCGGTTGGGCTCGCAGGCAGTGATGGTGCCGGAGGCGTTGCCCTCGACATGGAAGCGGCCGCCGAGCCGCAGGTCGCCGGTGACGGGGGAGAACCAGCGCTTCAGGCGGGCCGGCGAGGTCACGGCGTCCCAGAGGTCGGCGGCGTCGGTCTCGAACAGTCGCGAGGCAATCACGGCCTTGGCCGGATGCCCGTCGCGTTCGAGGTTTTCGACGGTGCGGCTCATGGCGCCGAGATGGGCGGTGATGTCGAAAGGCATGGGCTCCTCCTGTATAGGCGCGGACTTATATAAGGTACGGCTAATATAATGTCCAGCGTTTGAGGACGCCCCCTCCACCACGCATCTCTCGATGCGCGGTCCCCCTCCCCCGTGGCTTCGCCACAGGGGAGGAGCACTCGAACCGCAGCGCATCGACAACGGGAGACACTGACGTCGGGGTGATCCTCCACCGCGATAGCGGGGGAGGGGGACCGGCCGAAGGCTGGTGGAGGGGGCGTCCGGCGCTCAAACAAAAAGGCCCGCCGGAGCGGGCCTGTTCGTCATTCGCTGTTGGGCCGGTCAATACCCATCCGCGTTGTTTCCTACCAGGATCTCGCGCTTGCCGGCGTGGTTGGGGGCGGAGATGACGCCTTCCTTTTCCATGCGCTCGATCAGGGTCGCGGCCTTGTTGTAACCGACTGCGAGGCGGCGCTGGATGTAGGAGGTGGAGACCTTCTTGTCGGTCAGCACCACGTTGACGGCCTTGTCGTAGAGCTCGTCGCCCGAGCCGCCGCCCTCGCCATAGGCTTCGTCGCCGCCCACCGCGCCGCCTTCTTCCATCTCCTCGTCGTCGGCGGTGATGGAGTCGAGGTAGTCAGGCGCACCCTGCGACTTGAGGTGGTTCACCACGCTCTCGACCTCGTGGTCGGAGACGAACGGGCCGTGGAGGCGGCGGATGCGGCCGCCGCCGGCCATGTAGAGCATGTCGCCGTTGCCGAGCAGCTGCTCGGCGCCCTGCTCGCCGATGATGGTGCGCGAGTCGATCTTGGTGGTCACCATGAACGAGATGCGGGTGGGGAAGTTGGCCTTGATGGTGCCGGTGATGACGGCCACCGAGGGGCGCTGCGTGGCGGTGATGACGTGGATGCCGGCGGCGCGGGCCATCTGGGCGAGGCGCTGCACCGAGCCTTCGATCTCCTTGCCGGCGACCATCATCAGGTCGGCCATCTCGTCGATGATGACGACGATGAAGGGCAGGGGCTCGAGGTTGAACTCTTCGCTCTCGAAGATCGGCTCGCCGGTCTCGTGGTCGAAGCCGGTCTGCACGGTGCGGGTGATGACTTCGCCGCGGGCCTTGGCTTCGCTGACGCGCATGTTGAAGCCGTCGATGTTGCGCACACCGATCTTGGACATCTTGCGGTAGCGGTCCTCCATCTCGCGGACGGCCCACTTGAGCGCGACCACGGCCTTGGAGGGGTCGGTCACGACCGGGGTGAGGAGGTGCGGGATGCCATCATAGATCGACAGTTCCAGCATCTTGGGGTCGATCATGATGAGGCGGCACTGCTCGGGCGTCATCTGGTAGAGCAGCGACAGGATGAAGGTGTTGATACCCACCGACTTGCCCGAGCCGGTGGTGCCGGCGATGAGCAGGTGGGGCATCTTGGCGAGGTCGGCGATGATCGGCTCGCCGCCGATGGTCTTGCCCAGGCAGATGGGCAGCTTGCCCTTCATCATCTCGAAATCGGAGCTCGCCAGCATCTCGCGCAGGTAGACGGTCTCGCGCACGTCGTTGGGAAGCTCGATACCGATGGCATTGCGGCCCGGCACCACGG